>CAMLFF010000092.1 GCA_946479185.1 uncultured Sphingobium sp. | reverse complement strand
CCACGGCCATGTCGACGCCTTGTTCGTCGCCATAGAGTCGCGGCTTGCCCGCGCGCCGGTAAACAGTCTGGACCTCCGCCTCTCGGCACTGATCGAATTGCTTTATGGATCAGGACTGCGCGCAACCGAGCTCGTTTCCCTGCCTGCCAAGGCGCTGGCAACCGATCAACCATTCGTCATTTTGCGCGGAAAGGGCGGGCGAGAGCGCCTCGTGCCCATCTCTGACCGCGCCCGCGCCGCTGTCGCAGCCTGGCGCTCGCATGTTCCGCCCGAGAGCTTGTGGCTCTTCCCATCGGGCAAATCCCATCTCAGCCGCATCCGCCTGTTCCAGATCGTCCGTGCACTTGCGGCCGAAGCAGGCATCGATCCCTCAAAAGTCAGCCCCCATGTACTGCGCCATGCCTTCGCGACGCACCTGCTGGAAGGTGGCGCCGATCTGCGCGCCTTGCAGGAAATGCTCGGCCATGCCGACATCGCAACCACGCAAATCTACACGCATGTCGATGCCGCTCGATTGGTCGCGCTTGTGAATGCACGTCATCCGCTCGTTGACCTTGAGCGGCCCGGCGTATAGCGCGCGACCTATGATTAGTTACCTCGACTTTGAAAAGCCGGTGGCGGCATTGCAGGCGCGGATCGATGAACTGCGCGAGACAGCTGATAGCGGCTCGATGGATATCGATGCCGAGATCGAGAAGCTCCAGCAGCGTTCGACGAGCATGTTGTCCGATCTCTACGCCAAGCTCACGCCCTGGCAGAAAACGCAGGTCGCCCGCCATGCCGAGCGCCCGCACTTCCGCGATTTCGTCGCCGCGATGTGCAGCGATTTCCTGCCGCTCTCGGGAGACCGGGCTTTCGCAGATGACAAGGCCATCCAAGGCGGCTTTGCGACGGTCTCCGGGCGCAAGGTCATGCTCATCGGCCATGAAAAGGGCCATGATACCGCCACCCGCGTGAAGCATAATTTCGGCATGGGTATGCCGGAAGGCTATCGCAAAGCGATCCGGCTGATGGAACTGGCTGACCGTTTCGGGCTCCCGGTCGTGACGCTCGTCGATACGTCCGGCGCCTTTCCCGGTGTGCAGGCTGAAGAGCGCGGCCAGGCCGAAGCGATCGCCCGCGCGACCGAGGCTTGCCTCGCGCTTGGCGTTCCAATGGTTGCAGCCGTGGTGGGTGAGGGTGGCTCGGGCGGCGCCGTTGCGCTTGCATCGGCCAATCGCGTGCTCATGATGGAACATGCCATCTACTCCGTCATCTCGCCAGAAGGCTGCGCCTCGATCCTGTGGCGCACGGCCGACAAGGCAGCGGACGCTGCGCAGGCCATGCAAGTCACAGCACAGCAGCTCGCAACGCTCGGCGTGGTTGATCGCATCGTGCAGGAGCCATTGGGCGGCGCGCATCGTGAGCCATCGACAGCGATCGGCAATCTGCAAAAAGCAATTACCGAAGAGCTCGAAGCATTGTCTGCCCGCAGCGCCGAAACGTTGCGGCAGGAACGCGCCGAGAAGTTTCTGGCGATGGGTAGCTGACGAGCGGGAACAGGCTGCGCGCCTTTGCATTCCCTCTGGCAGCGGCTAACAATCTGACGCTGAACAATTGGGGAGGCCTATGTCGGCTAAATATCTGAAGCTCTGGCTTGGCGCTGCCCTGATTACCGGCGGTGTCGCAACGCAACCCACCGGCGCGCAGCGCGAGATTCGCACTGTCAGTGCGATGAGCCAGGCCGAGCGTAGCCAGGGCGCCAAAGCCCATCCGGAACTGCTTGCCGAGTTCGGCGGACTTTATGCCGGTCCGCAATCAGCCTATGTGACGAGCGTAGGCAGGCGGATCGCGGTCCAGTCGAGCCTTTCCAAGCAGCAGAATGACTTCACGATCAGTCTGCTCAATTCCTCCGTGAACAACGCCTTCGCCATCCCCGGCGGCTATGTCTATGTCACGCGCCAATTGCTTGCGTTGATGAATGACGAAGCCGAGCTTGCCGGCGTGTTGGGACATGAGGTCGGCCATGTTGCGGCTCAACATGGTCAGCGCCGTCAGAGTGCTGCGACACGCAACAGCATCCTGGGCGTTTTGGGGCAGGTGCTGGTCGGCGCGGTCGCGGGCGATTCTGGCTTTGGGCAGTTGCTCCAGCGTGGCATCGGCACCGGCACGCAGCTGCTCACACTCAAATTCTCGCGCACGCAGGAGTATGAGGCGGACGATCTGGGCATCCGATACCTCGCCAGCGCGGGCTATGATCCCAAGGCGCTGTCCTCCATGCTGGCTTCGCTCGCTGCCCAAAACGCGCTTGATGGCAAAGTGAACGGGCAGGCCAGCGGCACGCCGGAATGGGCGAGCACGCATCCTGATCCAGCCTCACGCGTGCGCCGCGCGCTGACGAATGCGCAAGCCACGCGCTCCCGCAACACGCTGCGCAATGCAGATATTTTTCTCAACAATATAAATGGCTTACGCTACGGCGATGACCCCAAGGAAGGGATCGTCACCGGCAGTCAGTTTCAGCATCCGGCGTTGAAAGTGAAGTTTACCGCGCCCAATGGCTATTCGATCCAGAATGGCGCGAGCGCAGTCTCGGTTGTCGGCCAGTCCGGCCAGGCGCAATTCTCGATGGCGCAATTCAATGGCAATCTGCCCGGCTATGTCGAAGCGGTGTTTAGCCAGATCGCAGGGCAGGGGCAGCGTCCATCGCTGAACATCCAACGCAACACGATTAATGGCTTGCCCGTCGCCTATGGCGGCGCGACGATGGCAAATAGCCAGGGTACGCGCATGGATGTGACGGTGATCGCCTACCAATTTGGGCCATCAAGCGCTTATCATTTCGTTGTGATGACGCCCGCGGGGCAGGGCCTTGGCGCGCTTTCGCCGCTGATCAATTCCGTCGCGCGGATGAGCGATGCGGAAGCTTCTGCGATCAAGCCCCGCACCTTGCGGCTCTACACGGTGCGCGCGGGCGATACGGTGCAGAGCGTTGCCGGGCGCATGGCGTTCAGCAATTATCAGCAGGAGCGCTTTGCGGTGCTCAACGGTCTTGAGGCGGGCGCGAAGCTGGCGCCCGGCAGCCGTGTGAAGATCGTCACATACTGATTTGGCGCTGAGACACGAAAAGGGCGGCAACACAATGTGCTGCCGCCCACTTCCTGATGAGGGAGTCGTCGAAACTCCTCAGGGAATTATCTTAGCTCTTATTGTTAAGATTACCTGCCACGCCGTTGAAGGTGTTCGTCAGGCTGTCGCCCAACGACCCCATCGCTGTAATAGCAGCCACAGCAATCAGCGCTGCGATCAGGCCATATTCAATAGCCGTCGCGCCTTCTTGATTCTTGAACATCTTGCGAATGAATTTCATGAAAGGTCTCCTCAATATCCGCTAAACTCTGCCACCCAGCCCCTGTTATCCAGCAAGCAGACCTTCCCTAGCGCGCGGATGATTTCCAAATTCCTAACAGTGTAAAAAAATGACGGTTAATTATCGGTAACTATATTGTGACTGCTCTTTACATTCTCGCCAGATTTACTCGCCAGCGCAGAGAGACCACTCATCATCCCCAGCATCGCAAGTGCCAATATCAAGCCATATTCAATCGCCGTCGCGCCTTGCTCGGCAGCGATAAGCTTGCGTAAGAGGATGTTCACTTGGATGGTTCCAGACGGCTCATTGTTGCCCTGAGCTGTAGAAATCGGGAGTTAACAATCAGTGCAGACAATCGCAGCCGCCGCACCAAAGCCGCTCTTCGTCGTCGCGGCGGCATTGGTGGACGCGCAGTCCCGCATCTTCGTGCAGCAGCGCCCGCATGATAAGGCGCTCGGCGGCCTGTGGGAGTTTCCGGGCGGCAAGGTCGAGACTGGCGAAACGCCCGAAGATGCGCTGATCCGCGAGCTCAAGGAAGAGCTGCGCATCGATACCGAAACCGCCTGTCTCGCGCCTGCGACTTTTTCCACGGGTTTGGTGGGCGATCGCCCCTTGCTGTTGCTGCTCTATGTGTGCCGCAAATGGAGTGGCATCATCAACCCCACCGAAGCACCGGACAGCCGCTGGTTGCGCTCGCACGAATTGTTCGCTCTCGACATGCCACCCGCAGACCAGCCCCTCGTGGCTATGCTGGATGCGCTGCTCTAGTCCGCGTTCATTGATCAGGCTGCGAGGCCGGGTTCGATAGCGCCTGAGCCAGAGACATTTTTGCGCTTCCCCGTCGAGCCGGGCGCGGCTGCGTCTCGCTCGCGCGCCACCCGCTGCCGTGGACGATCACGAATCGCTCACTCGTCCGCCCATCGGGATCGGCAGCCTCGGCAAATTGTGCTGCCGCTCGTGCAAGTCCGGCCCTGGTGAGCGGCGGCGGCGGCGAGGCAAGGCACTGCGCCGCGCCCATTCCGCGCAGATCCGCAAGCAAGCTGAACAACGATCCATAACGCACGTCGAGGATCTGACTGTCCGCCACCGGCATTGTGTAGCCAGCCCTCGCGAGCAGATCACCCAGAGCGCGCACATCGACTTGCGGATGGATGCGCTGCGCCGGCCTGTCACCATCGGCTGCCAGCAGCGCTGCTCGGAGCCGCGCCAATGACCCTGCGCCCACCATGCAGAGCAGGAGCAGCCCATCCGGTTCGAGCAGATGATTGAGAGCAATCAACGCACCGGGCAGGTCATTCAAGCTATCCAATGTCCCGCAGCATAGGATGAGGTCAAAGCTCTGGGCAGGGTAGGGAGGCCTGTCTTCCCGAATCATTTCTCCGCCGCTCTGCTGCGCCCAGACCGCTCCCGGGTCTGCGCAGGTCACGACACAGCCCTTCATAGCCAGGGCCTGGGCAAGCCGCCTATCCGGGCACCCGATCACCAGCGCTTGCTTGAAGTCGCGCGTTACATCCTCAAGTCGCTCCAGCAATTCATCGGCCATCGCCGCATAAAGAAAGTCATGCTGTGCAAACTGCGCTGCGGCCCGGTCACGTCGTTTCGCGCGCAAAGTTTCGTTAAAGATGCTTGGAATGCTCATGCCGGGCTTGTGCCGGTTCATGCGGCGTGGAACAAGCCCGGCAAATGGCACTCGCTCCACTTTTGCAAGCTGCGTTGCGGCCAGTGCTCGACTATGTACTGCCTCCACGTTGCCCGGCTTGCGGGGTCATTGTCGATGATCTGGGGCTGCTCTGTGGCGATTGCTGGTCGTCAGTGGACTTCATCGGCGAGCCGCTTTGTGCGCGTTGCGGGGTCGACATCCCAGCATCCGCAGGCGAGGGTGCTCTATGTGGCGCCTGTATCGCGCAGCCACCGCCCTTTGATCGCGCTCGGGCGGTCATGCGCTATGGCGAGACGGGGCGCACCATCGCGCATCGGCTCAAATATGGACGGCGCGTCAGTCTGGCGGATGTGATGGCCAACCATATGGCCCGATTGCTTCCTCATGAAGGACGGGAGGACGTGATACTGGTCCCCGTCCCCCTGCATCGCTGGCGCATCTGGACGCGCGGCTTCAATCAAGCAGCCCTCATTGCCAGTCGGATTGGGCGACGAACCGGTCTGCCAGTCGAACTCGATCTCATCCGACGCATCAAATCAACGCCACCTCTCCATGCACTGCGCCGCTCAGAGCGCGCAAAGATCGTTCAGGGCGCCTTCGCACTTGGCCCCGGCGCAAATAGCAAATTGATTGGCAAGACCGTCATCCTTGTGGATGATATCTGGACCACCGGAGCGACCGCGAGTGCTTGCGCACGGTTGCTCCGAAAAGGGGGAGCAAGCCAAATTCATATCATATGCTGGGCGCGCGTGAGCATCTCCGACGATTGACTTTCGGGCGACGCGGTCCAACATCGGGGGACGGATCAATTTGTCTAGGAAAAGCAGATAGTCATGGCGCATGTCGAGATCTACACCCGGGCTTTTTGCGGCTATTGCGCGCGCGCAACAGCGCTGCTGCGTGACAAAGGTGTTGAATATGAAGAATATGATTTGACGATGGGCGGGCCCAAGCGTGCCGAAATGATTGACCGTTCCGGTGGTGGCGCGACGTTCCCGCAAATCTTTATCGATAATAGCCATATCGGCGGTAGTGATGATCTGATGGCGTTGGAGCGCAGCGGCAAACTTGATGGGCTGCTGGGCCTCTGAGCACGACCCCGTCCATGCGTATTGCTCTTTTTCAGATGACGGCGGGTGTTGATCCTGCCGAAAATGCGCGTGCGTTGACCGATGCGATCGCGCAAGCAGCTGCAGGCGGGGCGCAAATGCTGTTCACGCCAGAAATGTCTGGGATGCTCGATCAGGATCGCGCACGATCCGAGCAGATGATCCGCAGCGAAGACGAGGATGAGGTGCTGGCGGGTGTGCGGGCCGAGGCGAAGGCGAGGGGGCTGTGGGTGCATCTCGGCTCCTTGGCCATCCGTGACACCGCAAGCAGCAAGCGCCGCAACCGCGGCTTCCTGATCGATTCCATGGGAGCCATTCGCGCGCGTTATGACAAGATACACCTCTTCGATGTCGATCTTGCAAGTGGTGAGACATATCGGGAATCGAATGCCTATGCGGCTGGCGAGCAGGCTGTCCTTGCACGAACGCCACTGGGAAATTTGGGCCTGACGATCTGCTATGATCTGCGATTTCCAGACTTGTTCCGCGCTTTGAGCGACGCGGGCGCAGACGTGATATCCGTTCCGGCGGCCTTCACAGTGCCCACTGGCGAAGCTCATTGGCATGTCCTGCTGCGCGCCCGGGCGATCGAGAGTTCCGCCTTCATTATTGCTGCCGGGCAATCCGGCCTGCACGAGGACGGTCGGCGCACTTATGGCCATAGTCTGGTGGTCGATCCCTGGGGCACGGTCCTGCTCGATGCCGGCGACCAACCCGGCGTCTATTTCGCTGATCTGTCGCTCGACCGGCTGACGGATGTGCGTGCGACAATCCCGGTTCTGAGCCACAGAAAATCCGTTCAAGATGTTGTAATATCGTGATTTCTTTTGACCTGAAATGCGCAAACCACCATGTCTTTGAAGTATGGTTCCGGTCCAGTGCGGATTATGAGGCGCAGTCCGGCGCACATCAAATAACCTGTCCAATCTGTTGCAACACGCAGGTGCAAAAAGCTGTGATGGCGCCCGCAATCGCAGCGAAGAGCAATCGACGCCAGGTTGTGCCGCTAGCCGACCCTTCGACCGCCATGGCTGTCGCTCCCCCCACCGAACTCGAGAAGGTACAGGCGCTGATGCACGCTCTCGCACGTGCGCAAGCGGATGCCCTGAGCGAATCACAATGGGTCGGCGACAAGTTCGCCGATCGCGCACGCGCCATGCATTATGGTGAGGCCGAGCATAGCGTCATACATGGCACTGCAAATGCACAGGAGGCCCGGGAAATGATAGAGGAGGGGCTGCCAGTCGCCCCCTTGCTCGTGCCAATCATTCCTCCAAAACAGGTCAACTGATCACGGCCAGATTTAGCCATGCGATTGACCGGCTAGGTTCAGCACAATAGAGCGCGTCAGGTAAGCACCCGTAGCTCAGCAGGATAGAGCATCAGATTCCTAATCTGGGGGCCACAGGTTCGAATCCTGTCGGGTGCACCAATTTAATCCGCTGTAAACCACGGTCGCTTAAGTTGGGCTTGGAAAGGATCCAGCTTTGTTTCGATCGGCATCTTTCCGTAACGGCATATTTTGACGATGGCAGGGCAATTACGCATCGTGGCAGTGGCCTCTGGCGGGGGGCATTGGATTGAGCTCTGGCGATTGCGCGCTGCATTCGAGGGGCACGAAATTGTCTGGGTCTCAACTTTCGAGAATTATGCGTCCGAAGTTGAACCTGCGCGCTATTACGCGATTGGCGATGCTACGCGGTTCGACCGGTTCAAGCATTTCAAGATATTGCTTAGAGCATTTTATATCATGCTGCGCGAGCGCCCCGATGCGGTCATCACCACAGGGTCCGCTCCAGCGCTAGGTTTCATCCTGATTGGCCGGCTAATGGGCGCCAAAACGCTCTGGATCGACAGCATCGCTCAGCCGGAAAAGCTCTCGACGTCGGGTTCGATCGCCAAGCGTATCGCTCATACAACTGTTTCGCAATGGCCCGAGGCAGCCAAGGCCGAGCAGATCGAATGCTGGGGAGCGGTGCTGTGATATTTGCATCGGTTGGGTCGTTGCTACCGTTCGAGCGGTTGGTGCGTGCCGTTGACGATTGGGCTCGTGACAATCCAGGCGAAGAGGTGTTCATCCAGATTGGCGACACAGCGTTTGAACCACAGCATGCGCCGTTCGCCCGCATCATGCCGATGACCGAATATCGTGAGCGTTTGCGCAGCTGTGATTTGCTGGTCGCACATGTTGGCATGGGCTCGATCTTGCAAGCTTTACAGATGCGTAAGCAGATGTTGCTGATGCCGCGTCTCAAGAGGCGACAGGAGCATACGACGGACCATCAAGTCGATACGGCAATCCGATTTGCGAATGTGAACGGAATTAGAATTGCTGATGATGAAGCGATGCTTCGGCGTGAGATGAGTCTCATGCTTAGGCAACCATTGGAAATTAGCGATGGCATTTCCGACCATGCGTCGCCAGAATTGCTGGATCACGTACAGATGTTTTTGGCTGGGATCAATCCGCGGCAGAGGTGAAACACCGTGGCGGGCTGCCTTCACAATCAGTTGTATTTAACAGAGTAAGCTGTTTGTCCTCTGTAGCATCCTCACCATCTTAGGATTGTTGAGATAAATCAACATCCTTTTGGGAATTATTTCTCTTGCTGGTGTAGCAAGGGTGTACCTCCCGAGTGTAGCATTATGTTGAGTGCTCGGAGCAGTTGCAAAGCGCTACTGCACTTTGCAACTGCTCCGAGCACAATCGCCGTAGGCGAGAAATCCATCTGAGGTTTGAGGAAACGATTGGCAGACATTTCGTTCCGCTAGGTTCCGCTTAATAATGTGGATCGGCGTGCAAAAAGGACCCCGTTAGCGGGGTGATCGGCGTCTAAAAGGGACCCCTCATTTCGATGGTTTAAGCAGCCGGCTGGATTTTCAGGCGGCGAGATCGGGATGTTGGTTTTGGAGACAGTTTTACGGATCCGGCGCGAGTATGCCGGAGGCAAGGCGATCAAGGCGATCGCACGGGATCTGCATGTGTCGCGGAAGGTCATCCGCAAAGCGGTCCGAGCGCCGGAGGGCGCCTTTGATTATCAGCGCAAGGTTCAGCCGATGCCCAGCATCGGCCCGTTTCAGGAGCGCCTGAACACGCTGCTGGAAGAGAACGAGCTGCGCGGCAGGCGTGACCGGCTACGGATGACGCGGATCCATGACCTGCTGGTGCGCGAAGGCTTTGAGGGTTCTTACGATGCGGTACGGCGCTATACGACGCGCTGGAAGATCGAGCGGCGCAAGGATGCTGGCGATGGCGTCACCGCCTTCATCCCGCTGATGTTCAGGCCAGGCGAGGCCTACCAGTTCGACTGGAGCCATGAGGATGTCGAGATCGCAGGAGCGCCGATGCGGGTGAAGGTCGCGCATATTCGCCTGTGCGCGTCACGTGGGGTCTATGTCCGGGCCTATCCTCGCGAGAGCCAGGAGATGCTGTTCGACGCGCATGCGCGCGGCTTTGCCTTCTTCGGCGGCGGGATGGGAGAAGGGTCAGGTCGAGAACCAGGTGCAGACGATCCGGGGTCGCTTCTTCCAGCCCCGGTTGCGGTTCGCCAGTCTCGAAGAGCTCAATGGCTGGCTGGAGACCGAGTGTCGGCGCTGGGCGGAACGGCAGCCCCATCCTGAACAGGGCGAGCTGACCGTGGCGCAGGTGCTGGAGATAGAACGATCTGCGCTGCAGCCGATGCTGGGACCGTTCGACGGCTTTAATGAGAGCGAGGATGCCGTGACGGGCACCTGCCTGATCAGCTTCGACCGCAACCGCTAGTCGGTGCTCTCGACGGTGGCGCGACGCACGGCACAGATCCGGGCCTATGCCGATCGTATCGTCGTTCGCTGCGGTGAGGAGGTTGTCGCCGAGCATCCTCGCTACTTCGGGCGCAACCGCACGATCTATGACCCTGGCATTATCTGCCGGTGCTGGCCCGCAAGCCCGGCGCGCTACGGAACGGCGTCCCCTTCGAGGACTGAGATCTGCCGCCAGCG
>CAMLFF010000091.1 GCA_946479185.1 uncultured Sphingobium sp. | reverse complement strand
TCAAGTTCCGCGAGACCGATGATTCGCCACTGGCAACCAGCTTCACTTGGGAAATCTTCCTGCTCGCTGGCGATCCGTCACTGTCCTCGGGCGGCACCAATCTGGTCGGCAACATCAGCGGCGACACTTTCTCCAGCCCCGATGGTATCCGCATCGATCCGCAAGGCCGCCTCTGGGTGCAGACCGATCACAGCGTCCCGGGCGATTCCGGCGTCTCCGGCAAGACGATTGAACAAGCGTTCGGCCAGAACGCCATGTTCTACATCGATCAGACGAGCAAGCAGTCGAAGCGCTTCCTCGTTGGCCCAGCAGGTTGCGAGATCACCGGTCTTGCTTACACGCCGGACCTCAAGACCTTCTTCGTGAACATTCAGCATCCCACCGGCAACTGGCCCATTTCCGGCGAGCGGCCACGCAGCGCGACTGTGGTGGTGACGCGCGAAGACGGTAAGCCAGTCGGCGCCTGATTCGCTTAGCAAATGTGAATGGCCGCTGCGTCTCGATGACGTGGCGGCCATTTTCGTTTGTGCCGGAAGCAAGCCTGCCCGCAACAGGGCTGGCGCAATCGCCGCCGAGCGACTATCGGGCGGCTTTTCCTCTTCCTTAGAATGAGCAAGCAGTCATGGGTTTCAAATGCGGCATCGTCGGTCTTCCCAATGTCGGCAAATCGACCCTCTTCAATGCGCTGACCGAGACGCAGGCAGCGCAGGCGGCCAATTATCCCTTCTGCACCATTGAGCCGAATGTCGGTCAGGTGAGCGTGCCTGACCCACGACTGGACAAGCTGGCCGAGATCGCTGGCAGCCAGAAGACCATCCCGACGCAGCTTGCCTTTGTCGATATCGCAGGCCTCGTGCGCGGCGCATCCAAGGGTGAGGGGCTGGGCAACCAGTTCCTCGGCAATATCCGCGAGGTGGACGCCATCGTCCATGTGCTGCGCTGCTTCGAGAATGACGACATTCAGCATGTCGACAACAAGGTCGATCCGATTGCTGACGCCGAGACGGTCGAAACCGAGCTGATGCTCTCCGACCTTGAAAGCCTCGAAAAGCGCGTGCCTGCCTTCCAGAAGAAGGCCAACGGCGGCGACAAGGAGGCCAAGGTTGCCGCCGCCGTGCTGGGCCGCGCGCTTGATCTGCTGCGCGAAGGCAAGCCTGCGCGCCTCGTGGAAATGACTGACGAGGAAGAAATCCGCATCTTCAATCAGGCGCAATTGCTGACGTCCAAGCCAGTGCTCTACGTCTGCAACGTGGAGGAAGAGAAGGCCGCAGAAGGCAATGACTTCAGCGCCCGCGTGTTCGAGAAGGCCAAGGCCGAGGGCGCGATGGCCGTCATCGTATCTGCCGCCATCGAGGCCGATCTGGTGACGATGGCGCTGGACGAGCGCACCGAGTTTCTTGAGGAAATGGGCCTGCACGAGGCCGGCCTCGCCCGCGTGATCCGCGCAGGCTATGAGCTGCTCCACCTGCTCACCTTCTTCACCGTCGGCCCCAAGGAAGCGCGGGCATGGACCGTCCACAAGGGCGCGAGCGCGCCGGAAGCTGCGGGCGAAATCCACACCGATTTCCAGAAGGGCTTCATCCGCGCGGAAACCATCGCTTATGATGATTTCATCTCGCTCGGCGGCGAAGCCAAGGCGCGTGAAGCTGGCAAGCTACGCGCTGAGGGCAAGGCCTATGTCGTGCAGGATGGCGACGTGATGCACTTCCTGCATAGCTGAGGCAGACCGCACATGGCCTATTATTGGGAAGATCTTGAGATTGGCCAGAGCGACGCCTTCGGCCCGTTCGAGGTCGAGCGCGAGGAAGTGTTGGCCTTTGCGCAGCGCTTCGATCCCCAGCCCTTCCACTTGGATGAGGAGGCTGCGGCGGCGACCCATTTCGGCAAGCTCGCCGCAAGCGGATGGCACACCTGTGCGATGATGATGAGCGCGATGGTCGAGCGCTGGCAGCAGAAGCCCGGCTGGCAGGAGCAATCACTTGGCGCGATGGGCATCGATGAACTGCGCTGGCGGCGTCCGGTGTTCCCCGGCGATACGCTGCGCGGCACGAGCGAGCTGATCGAGAAGATCGCATCGCGCACCAAGCCGGAGATGGGTATCCTCAAATGGCGCACACAGCTGTTCAATCAGAATGATGAGGAGGTGCTGAGCCTTATCTCCATCGCCATGCAGCGCAGGCGGCCCCGCGAGTCCTGATCGACCGGCTCAATGCCGCCCGAACAGCTTCTCCACATCGCCATGCGCCAGTTTGATCCAGGTCGGGCGGCCATGATTGCACTGGCCGCTATGGGGCGTGACTTCCATCTCGCGCAGTAGGGCATTCATCTCCGCAACGGAGAGCACCCGCCCTGCCCGCACTGAGCCGTGGCAGGCCATCGTGGCGGCAACGAGATCCAGCCGCGCCTTGAGTGTCGTCGCATCGCCGAGCGCCGCCAGATCATCCGCCAGATCGCGCACGAGTCCGACCACATCGCCGGTGCCCAGCATGGCGGGAGCGGCGCGCACGAGGATGGCGCTGGGGCCGAAGCGCTCCACCTCAAGGCCAAGCTCAGCCAGTTCGGCGATGCGCGCCTCGATGCGGTCGCAGGCTGGCTCGTCCAACTCGACCACCTCAGGCAGAAGCAGCGCTTGCCGCGCCACCGCGCCATCGTTCAGCGCCTTGCGCATCCGCTCCAGCACAAGCCGCTCGTGGGCGGCGTGCTGATCAACCAGCACTAGGCCATCCTCGGCCTCCGCCACGATATAAGTGCGCGCCACTTGCCCTCGTGCGATGCCGAGCGGGAAATCGCGTGGCTGCTCGGGCGTGGGCGCAGCGACTTCCGCCCGGCCCGCAGGCGCAAAGCCGCCAAAGCGCGCCTGCCGATCCCCCAGCAGCGATGCGCCGCCATAAGCGCCACCGGACGAGGCAGAGGGCCAGCCAGCGGACGGCGCGGTTGCCGGGCCAAAGCCCTCAACCGGCGCAATTTCCCGCTGCCAAAGCTGCGTCGAGCTTGCGTCCGCCCGGTTCGCCACGCGCATCCCGGCATCATCAAGCGCACGGCGCAGGCCGCTCACGATCATGCCGCGCATGAAGGCGGGATCGCGAAAGCGCACTTCCGTTTTGGCGGGGTGCACGTTCACATCCACATCGCCAATCGGGATGGAAAGGAACAGCGCCAGCACCGGATGCCGGTCCCGCGCCACAAAATCCGCATAAGCGCCACGCACCGCGCCCACCAGCAAGCGATCCCGCACGGGCCGCCCATTCACGAACAGATATTGGTGATCGGCACTGCCGCGATGGAAGGTCGGCAGCGAGGCAACGCCGCTTAGCGACACCCCTTCCCGCTCCAGCGAGACGATGACGTGATTCTCAGCCAGCTCCCGGTCGATGATCTGGGCGACACGGTCCTCGCGATCCTGCCCGCCAGCCAGCGAGAGGATACGGCGGCCATCATGCTCCAGCGTGAAGCTCACATCATTGCGCGCCATCGCGAGGCGGCGGACGATATCGAGGCAGGCTGCATATTCCGAGCGAGCGCTGCGCAGGAACTTGCGCCGCGCCGGGACGCGCTCGAACAGATGCTCCACATCCACCCGCGTGCCGGGCGCCATCGCACAGGGCTCAAGCGGGCTCATCACGCCATTGTCGCAGCGCAATCGCCAGCCATCCGCGCCTGCCTGACGGCTCGAGAGCGTGAGCTGGGATACGCTGCCGATAGAGGGCAATGCTTCACCGCGAAAACCGAGCGTCTGGACGAGTTCGATCGCCTCATCGGGTAGCTTGGACGTGGCATGCCGCTCCAACGCGACGGCGATTTCATCGCGCGCAATGCCATGGCCATCATCGCTGACGCAGATGCCATCCAACCCGCCCTGACGCAGTGAAACCGCGACGGAACGCGCATTGGCATCCAGTGCATTTTCGAGCAATTCCTTGAGCGCGCTGGCTGGCCGTTCGACCACTTCACCGGCAGCAATTCGATTAACAAGAGACTCGGGGAGGCGGCGTATTGACATTGGATTGCGACTAGACCAAGCGAACGATTAGCGCGAGCAAAAGCCATTTATTCCGGTTAACGCCAGGGTCTAAGGCCAGAGCCCGACCACGCAAATTCCTTACGGAACTGAGACCGCGCCCACGCTGGTGCATCCGGCACGAACAGGACAATCAATGTCGTTTTTCTCCAGACTGTTCAAGTTCACCTCCCACGACATGGCCATCGATCTAGGCACGGCAAACACCGTCGTTTATGTGCGCGGTCGAGGCATTGTGCTTAATGAACCTTCTGTTGTTGCGGTGGAAACGCTCAACGGCGTCAAGCGCGTGAAAGCCGTGGGCAATGATGCCAAGCTGATGATGGGCAAGACCCCCGATTCGATCGAGGCGATCCGCCCTCTGCGGGACGGCGTGATCGCGGATATCGACATTGCCGAGCAGATGATCAAATGGTTCATCAGCAAGGTGCATGGCCATCGCCGGTTCCTGCGCTTTCCTGAAATCGTGATCTGCGTGCCATCAGGCTCCACCAGCGTTGAGCGCCGCGCGATTCGCGATGCCGCAAGCAATGCAGGCGCGAGCCAGGTGTTCCTGATCGAAGAGCCAATGGCCGCCGCAATCGGTGCAGATATGCCCGTAACGGAGCCAATTGGATCCATGGTGGTCGATATTGGTGGCGGCACGACCGAAGTCGCCGTGCTCTCCCTGCGTGGCCTTGCCTATACGACCAGCGTGCGCGTGGGCGGGGACAAGATGGACGAAGCGATCGTCTCCTATGTGCGCCGTCACCATAATCTGCTGATTGGTGAAGCGACTGCCGAGCGCATCAAGAAGGAATATGGCGTCGCGCAGAAGCCTGCCGATGGCGTTGGCCTGACGATCCACATCAAGGGTCGCGATCTGGTGAACGGCGTGCCCAAGGAAATTCAGATCAATCAGGGCCAGATTGCCGATGCCCTGGCTGAGCCGATTGGCACCATTGTTGAGGGCGTTCGCATCGCGCTCGAGAATACGGCGCCAGAGCTGGCGGCAGATATCGTCGATCAGGGCATCGTGCTCACGGGCGGCGGCGCGCTGCTCAAGGGGCTGGATGAGGAATTGCGCGATGAAACCGGCTTGCCGGTGACTGTCGCGGACGAACCGCTGACCTGCGTCGCAATCGGAACGGGGCGCGCGATGGAAGATCCGATCTTCCGCGGTGTGCTCCAGACCGCATAAGCCATAGGTTGTCACGATGGCGCCACCGAGCAACCGGCGCCCCGGCTACAACCGGAAAGCGCAATATGGTCTCTTCGCCAGCTATGTCGTCGCGATGGTGGGTGCCATCGTCGCGCTGTTGCTGCTTATCATCTCGATCAGCGATCCAACAGGATTTGCTGCCCTGCGCTCAGGCGCGGCTGAAGTAATCCGGCCGATATCCAGCAGCATGCGCGCACTGGTGGTCGGCGTCGGCAATGTCGATGAAGCGGTGAGCGCCTATATCAGCGCTGGCTCTCAAAACGCCGCGCTGCGCCGTCAGGTGGAAGCGAACCGCACCCGGCTGATCGAAGCGGATGCCATCAAGCAGGAGAATATCCGTCTGCGCCGCCTGCTGCGTCTGGCTGAGGCGGATACCGGCGTCGTCGCGGCGGGCCATCTCATCTCCTCCACCACATCCAGCACGGCGCGCATGGCCCTGCTCGATATCGGCACGCGCGATGGGGTGATGCCCGGAATGCCCGTGCGCGCTGCCGAGGGGCTGGTTGGACGCATCATACGCGCCGGGCCGAACAGCTCGGATGTGCTGCTGCTGATCGACGAGGGCAATGTCGTCCCCGTGCGGCGCACAAGCGACAATATTCCCGGTATCAGCTCGGGCCGTGGCGATGGCACGCTGCAGATCCGCGCGCTGAACACAGAGCGCAACCCGTTCAAACCGGGCGATATCGTCACCACCTCCGGCATTGGCGGCGTGTATCGCGCGAACATCCCCGTCGCCATCGTGGCGCGACTGGAGGGCGACCGCGCGGTGGCGATTCCGCTCGCCAACCCGTCCCGCGTCGAGCTGGTCGTCGTGCAGACGCAGTTCCGCCCCGCCGAGGCTGCCCGCGCCAATGCCCCACCCGGCAGCGAAGCCGCGAACAGCGCTGCGCCGTGAGCAGCCGGTTCAACAACCGGATCGCCCGCCCGCGCAGTGCCCTGCACATTCGCGGTGTCCCGATCGCTTCGGTCATGCTCGGCTCGATGATCCCCGCAGTTATCCCGATGATCGCGCAGCAGCCGCTCCTGCCGCCTTTTGGCCTACTCATCCTCATCGCCTGGCGGCAATTGCGCCCGGAAATTTGGCCATTATGGATCGGCTTGCCGCTCGGGCTTTTCGATGAGCTGATGAGCGGGCAACCCATTGGCAGCTCGATGTTCCTATGGACGATCCTGCTGCTCGTGCTCGATTTTGAGAGCCAGCGGCAGTTCTGGCGCGATTATTGGCACGGCTGGATCATCGCCTCCCTCGCCATCATATTCGCCCTGGTCGGTGGCTGGCTTGCGGTGCATCTTTCAGGCGGCGGCGGCGCGGTCATTCAAATCCTGCCGCAGATCGCGTATAGCATCGGCCTCTTCCCTCTTATCGTGCGCATCTGTGCAGCGCTGGACCGGTGGCGATTGCCGTGATTTCCTTCAAAAAGACCCTGTTTCCCAAGCAGGTCGTTACCGAAGCAAGCCAAGCCTTCACCTTCAACCGCCGGACTTTCTTCCTTGGCGGGGCGCAGCTTGCCGTGGGCGGGCTTCTTGTGGGCCGCATGGGCTGGATCGCGATTGCCGAGAATGAGAAGTATCAGCTCCTGTCGGATAGCAACCGGATCAACCTGACGATCACGCCGCCACGGCGTGGCTGGATCATTGATCGCAATTCGCGGCCCATCGCTTCCAACCGCACCAATTTCCGTGTCGATATCATTCCTGACCGGCTGCAGAACCGCGAGAAGGTGGTCACTGGCCTCACCGAGCTGCTCCAACTTAATCCCAATGATGTCGACCGGATCAATGAGGATCTGGACAAGGCAGCAGGCTATCAGCCCGTGCAGGTGGCGGATAATCTGAGCTATGAGCAATATGCCGCGCTCTCCGTGCGGCTACCCGAGTTTCCCGGCGTCGCGCCTGCGCAGGGCTATGCGCGCTTCTATCCGGCCGGGCCATCCGTCGGGCATCTGGTGGGCTATGTCGGCACGCCCTCGCCCGAGGATTACAAGAAAACTCGCGATCCGCTGCTCATTACGCCGGGATTCAAGATCGGCAAGCAAGGCCTTGAGCAATCGCTGGATTCCATCCTGACCGGCAAGCCCGGTGCACGCCGGGTGGAGGTCACTGCGCGCGGCGAAACGGTGCGCGATCTCGATACGCGCATGGACACGCCGGGCCGCACGATCCAGCTCACCATTGATGGCGCCTTGCAGGAATTTGCGGGCCGTCGCCTTGGCGAGCAGAGCGGCGCTGTCGTGGTCATGGATTGCCTCACCGGCGATGTGCTTTGCTCCACCTCAATGCCGAGCTTTGACCCCAACAGCTTCTCCAACGGCATTTCGCATCTCGAATGGCAGATGCTCTCGCAGGACGATCATGTCCCGCTGCGTAACAAAACACTCGCCGGGCTTTACCCGCCCGGCTCCACCGTCAAGCCGATGGTTGCCCTCTCCTTCCTGGAAGCTGGGCTCCCAGCGGAAGACAGCGTCGTCTGCAACGGTGCCTTGCGCGTGGGGAACCGCCTGTTCCATTGTCACTCGCGCCGCGGTCATGGCACCGTCAACATGTCCCGCGCGATCGAGCAGAGCTGCGACATCTATTTCTACTATTTCGCCCAGAAGATCGGCATGGACGCCATCGCCGCGATGGCCCGCAAAATGGGTATGGGACAGAGCTTCGATCTGCCCTTCCCGAACCAGAGCTATGGCACGGTGCCGGACCCGGCCTGGAAGCTGAAGAAATATGATCAGCCCTGGCAGCCTTATGACACGGTGAATGCCACCATCGGCCAGGGCTATATGCTCATCAATCCCACGCAAATGTGCGTGATGGCGGCGCGGCTGGCGATGGGCACCAATTTGATGCCGCATTATATCAATGATGGCAAAAAACACTCCGGCGCATCGCTCGGCATCCCGCTCGATCATCTCACCGTCATTCGAAACGCCATGAGCGGCGTCGTCAATGGCGGCGGCACCGGGCGCCGCGCGCGCATCAATGTGCCCAATGTGCTGATGGCGGGCAAGACCGGTACGGCACAGGTGCGCAACATCACCATGGCGGAGCGGCGCGGCGGTGTCCGCTCCAACGCCTCGTTGCCGTTCAAGCTGCGTGATCATGCACTGTTTATGGGTTTCGCTCCGCATGATAACCCACGTTATGCGATTGCGACCATCATCGAGCATGGCGGGCATAATAATGCCATTCAGGATGCGCCCATGATCTCCGGCGATTGCCTTACCTTCATGTATGACCCCGCCAAGGCGATGGAATCGCTCGAAAAGATTGAAAAGGATTGGGGCGGACCGCCGCAGGTACGACTGGAGCGGCAATTAAATGCTTTCCGCATCGCCAAG
Organism: uncultured Sphingobium sp.; assembly: GCA_946479185.1. The sequence goes on along the minus strand of CAMLFF010000091.1, from coordinate 1,570 downwards.
GGCCTCGCCGCCGCGCCGCTGATCCCGCTGGAGGCAAATGGCGCGGCCAATTCCGCGCAGGCGCCCGCGCCCGAGCCCGATCAGGTGCGCGAGCAACCGCAACCCGTGCCAGCGCCAGCTACACCCGCGACTGGCGAGAGCGCGCCTGCCACGAGCAGCAGCCCAGCGCCTGATACCGCGCCATCGGCGACGACAACGCCATGAACAAGTTCATCCCCGTTCCCGATGCCGTCGCAAAGCTCCCCTGGGGCCTGTACGCGCTGCTGATGGCCATGATCGGCTTTGGCTCTGTGGTGCTCTATAGCGCGGCTGGCGGGCATATCATGCCATGGGCGGGCGTGCATATCGTGCGGTTTCTGGTGTTTCTGGCGATGGCGGAAGTCATCGCACGCTTGCCCCACTCCCTGCTGCGCACGGGCGCCCTTCCCGGCTACGCCTTCATCCTGATCGCGCTCATCATCGTCGAACTTGTCGGCACCGTGGCGGGCGGCAGCCAGAGGTGGATCAACCTTGGCTTCATGCAATTGCAGCCATCGGAGTTCATGAAAGTCGCCGTGATCCTCGCAGTCGCGCGTTTCTACGCGCTCATCCCGGCATCCTATATCCGCACCCCCACGGCGATCTGGCCAGCCTTGTGCCTGATCGGCGTGCCAGTCTTTCTGGTACTGCTCCAGCCGGACCTCGGCACCGCAAGCATGATCGGCATGGGCGGCGTAACGGTGATGTTCCTTGCAGGGCTGCCCATGCGGCTCTTTGTGGGCGCTGGACTTGCGGGCGCGGCGATCGTCCCCATCGCCTTCAGCTTCCTGCACGATTATCAGCAAAAGCGCGTGCTGATCTTCCTCGATCCTGAGAGCGATCCGCTGGGTGCAGGCTATCATATCAGTCAGTCGAAAATCGCAATCGGCTCCGGCGGCTTTTTCGGCAAGGGTTTCCTCAACGGCACCCAGAGCCACCTCCATTATCTGCCGGAAGGTCACACCGATTTCGTGTTCGCCACCATGGCCGAGGAATGGGGCATGCTGGGCGGCATCCTGCTGCTCACGGGCTTCTTCCTGCTGCTGCGCTGGGGCCTGCGCGTCGCCCAGCGCACGGATGATCGCTTTGCCAGGCTCGTGGCGGCAGGCCTGACCACCACCATCTTCATCTATGCGTCGATCAACCTGATGATGGTCATGGGCCTCGCCCCGGTTGTCGGCATCCCGCTGCCCTTTCTCTCCTATGGCGGCTCGGCAATGCTCACCGTGATGCTGTGCATCGGCATCATCCGCAATATCGATCGCAACCGCGAGAAGCTGACTGGCCGCTGGCGCTGAAGGAAACAATTACAGGGGCTTGGCAGGGAGACATCGCTTGATCCTGATGCGCCCAGCCGCAGCTGTTTCAACAAAGATCACGACGTTGCGTTTTTTGTTTGGCAAGCCGAAACCCCCGTGCTAACCGCGCCCCTCCAAACGGCAAAGCGACACGAACAAGTGACGCCGCCGTCTATGTGGACGCATAGCTCAGTTGGTAGAGCAGCTGACTCTTAATCAGCGGGTCCTTGGTTCGAGCCCAAGTGCGTCCACCA
>CAMLFF010000090.1 GCA_946479185.1 uncultured Sphingobium sp. | reverse complement strand
AGCTTCTGCTTCATGCCGCCGGAAAGCTTGCCAGCTGGGCGTTCCTGAAACCGGGCAAGGTCGGTAAAGTCGAGCAGGCGCTTGAACACGCCCTGCTGCGCATCGCGATCAAGGCCGCGCAGTTCGGCATAAAGCACGAGATTCTCATGCACGGTCAGGTCTTCATAAAGCCCGAAACGCTGGGGCATATAGCCGATCGAATCGAGCCGCTGCGCAGGCGGCGCGCCGAGCACATCGACCGATCCGGCATCGGGCTTCATCAGCCCTGCCAATATGCGGATCAGCGTCGTCTTGCCCGCGCCATCCGGCCCGACCAGCCCGGTGACGATGCCCGGCTTCACGATCAGATCGACCCCGTCCAGCGCAGGCATCACCGCGCCAAAGGATTTGACGATGCCGCTGGCCTGCGCGACGAGATCAGGGCTGCCCGTGGGCGCCATGGCCTTAGCGGGCGCTCGGGGCGGGATCGGCGATGTCGACCGTCACGGGCTGGCCCTGCCGCAGCTTGCCATCCACCTCATCGACGATGATGCGCAGCCGATAGACCAGATCGGTGCGTAGATCGCTCGTCTCAACGGTCTTGGGCGTGAACTCGGCGCGCGGCGAAATATAGCCGATTGTGCCGGTATAGCGCTTGGGGTTGCCATCAGCCGTCACCACGACTTTCATGCCCGGCGCAATGCGGCTCAGCTGGCCCTCGGCGACATAAGCGCGCACCCGCAGCGGTTTGTCGATGGCGATAGTGAATATGGTCTCGCCCGGCGCAACGATTGCGCCCGGTTCACGGGCCCGCGTCACCACCACGCCCTCGGCACTGGCGAGCAGCCGCGCGTCGCTCAAATCGGTGCCGATGCTGGCGCGAGCGGCTTCCGCGGCTTGCAGGGCAGCACGGCCCGCTGCGATGTCTTCCTTGCGGGCGCCGGCACGCACCAGCGAGAGCGCAGCCTGCGCCTCCGCCAGCTGCGCTCGGGCGGCATCACGCCCGGCCACGGTGGCATCCCACATGTCCCGGCTGATTGCGCCCGGCTCCAGCAGCGGCTTGCGGCGATCATAATCGCGCTGAGCGTCATTCGCCTGGGCTTGCGCGGCAGCAAAGCGCGCCTGAGCCTGCGAAACCTCCTGCGCGCGACTGCCGCTTTGCAGCTTGAGCAGTTCCGCGCGCGCCTGCGCTACGCGAGCATCGGCCTGGGCGACCGCGCTATCGATGGAGGCGCGATCGAGCGTGGCGAGCAGCGCACCCTGCTTTACCCGCGCGCCTTCCTCTACTGGAATTTCCGCGATTCGTCCGCTGACGCGAAAGCCCAGGTTCACTTCGCGGATATCAACATTGCCATAAAGTTGCAGCGACCCGTCATCGCGCGCGAAAAGCCCAAAGCCGCGCGTGATGAGCGCAGCGATCAGCAAGGCTGCAACGACGATCAGGATGATGAGGCGCTTGCGGTTCATGGCTGGATAGCTCCCGGGGCAGGGTCTGGCATGAGCAGGCCTTGGGCAGACCTGCGCAAACTGGTGATGAGGAAGTCGGCAGTCGCCGCATCGATATCGTCCACCTGCATGGTGCGCACCACGCAGGCGCGGGCCAGCCGCAGCACAAGCGCCATGCCCATCACATGAAGGATCAGCGCCCGGCGCTCTTCATCGGAAAGTGTCGGGCGGGAGATGGCGAGCAGGCCCAGCGACGTATCGATCATCGGGCGCATGAATCGCTCATAGAGCCGCTCGAAGGCTTCGGTCGGGTGCTGCTGTTCCCGCGCGATGAAGCTGGAGAATGTGGCGGACTGGGGCGAAAGCATCAGCCGCGCGAAATTTTCCAACAGCGCCAATCCCCAGTCAGCAGCTTCCTGCGGGCTACGTGGGGGCTGGGCGTTGATCTTCTCGCGCAGTGGCAGGAGCACGCCACCAATCACATCGGCTATATGATCCGCACAGGCGAGAAAGAGACCGTGTTTTCCGCCGAAATGATAAGTGATGGAGGACATCGCCACGCCACCAGCTTTGGCGATATCCCGCGTGCTGGCGCCATCAAAGCCCAGACGCCCGAACTGTTCGAGGGCAGCCTCGATAATACGGAGGGGAAGATCCTGCGAAGACATAGCGCCTTCTGTTCGATCGAACGAACAATGTCAATATTGCGCCGCAACGCAGTCCCCCCAACGTCCCGTTCGACGTGTGGATCGTCAGTTACTCAGGCGAGGGATCGGATTTGGGAGGCTCGTTCAGGGTGTCCGGCGAATCTGTCGAGACATTATCATCGGCGCGCTCACGGGCCTGACCTTTGCGCAGCCGCAAATTGGCGCGCAAAGCCTTGGCAAGTCGCTGCTGGCGTTGAGATGAGCCCGTATTCATGAGCCGCATGTACGAATCGCGCGGCATTGCCGCAAGTCGCCTTGACAAGAGAGGCAAGCCAAGGCCATAGGCGCGGCCTTGCTGGAGCAGTAGGTCTGCGAACGGCTCGTGCTGCCGTAGCTCAGTGGTAGAGCGCATCCTTGGTAAGGCTGAGGTCGTGAGTTCAATCCTCACCGGCAGCACCATTTTTCACCCGTAGAACTGGAACATCGCCTTCGGGCGCAACGCGGTTACCCGCTCAGGCCAGACTTAGCCCTGTTCCGGACGATTCTTTCGGACCGCAAGCACCATCCAGCGCTAGTCCCTTGCGCTGCCGCAATCATTCCGCTAAATTGCGACTAATTCTCAATAAGAGAATAAGGGGTTAGTTTGAGAGGTAGCCATGGCCTACGCATTTTCCCCGTCACGATCCCATTTCGGCATCAGCCCGAACATGCTTGTTGAGGTTGCGCGCTGCTGGCGAGACGCTTTGACGAGCGGCCGTTCGGTCCAGCCATGCCTTTACCGCATTCTCCATCCTCACAATGCCGAGATATTGGCTCCTGTCCTGGATAGCCTGCTGCATTTCTACGAGTTGGCATTGGGCCGTGCTCTATCGACAGGCAGCAAAAGAATGCGCACGCGGGACGAGACCCAACTGGTCGGTATATTGAACGGCACCCTCCAGAGCAGGGCGTGCGTGTCATGCTCGACGGACGTGGCGAAAAGTATTGAAAGAGCCGTCAAGTCTGCCCGCATCATGATGAGGTTGGCCTCTTCCGAGCGGTGACGCTCTTCCAAATCAGGCCCCCAGCGCCCGCGATTGCCTATAGATCGCACTGCCGAAAAATCGACATTCTACGCCTGTAGAGCGCGTTTCGCCCCGCTGAGCCAACGGCCAGTCGAGCAATATTTGCCATTGGGAAACTGCTCCCTAGCTTCATGCGTAAGGATTTCAGTCAATAAGAAAGGCTTATGATGAAACGCTCATTCCTCCTTCCCGCCGCGCTGCTGTTTGGTGGCGCCGCCATCACCCCAGCCATGGCGCAGCAGGCAGCAGCGCCGGCTCAGACGCCAGCTCCTGCGACCACCACTGCTCCTTCGGCGGCGCCAGCGCCCGGTGCTTCCACGGCGACGCCATCCACACCCGGCGCAGCAGCAACCGCCGCTCCGGCCACATTCACGGATGCTGAGCTGGTTGGTTTTGCCAATGCTGCAATCGAGGCGGACAAGATTCAGAAGGACGCGGCAATCGCTCCTGCAGAAAAGCAGACAAAGATGCTCGCCGCGGTGCAGGCACAGGGTCTTGAACCAACGCGCTACAATGAGATTGCACAGGCGACGCGGGCTGACCCCTCACTGGTCACCAAAATTCAGGAACTTGCCGCAGCAAGCGCTGCAGCTAAGGCGCCTACGACCGCAACGCCTTAATTTTCCACCCATCAGAAATAGGGCGGGCCAAGCATTGTGCTTTGCCCGCCTTTTTCATGTTCAGCTTGCGGATTTCACGCGGGCGCGCCAGGCGTGGAGCAAAGGCTCGGTGTAGCCATTTGGCTGCGCCACGCCTTCAAACACCAGCGCCCGCGCGGCTTGAAGCGCCATGCTGTCTGGATGGCCCGCCATCGGGCGATAGAGCGGGTCGCCTTCATTCTGCGCGTCCACCTTGGAAGCCATTTTCTCAAACGCCTCGTTCACCTGCACGACAGTGCATACGCCATGCAGCAGCCAGTTAGCGATATGCTGGGAGGAGATGCGCAGGGTTGCACGATCTTCCATCAGCCCAACGTCATTGATGTCGGGCACCTTCGAGCAACCAATGCCCTGATCGATCCAGCGCACGACATAGCCCAGGATGCCCTGCGCATTATTCTCCAGCTCCTGCGCAATGTCCTCCGCCGACCAATTGGTGCCGGGTGATACCGGGATAGTCAGCAACGCCGAGAGCGGCGCGACAGGTTCCTTGAGGCGTTCAGCCTGACGCGCCGCAACATCCACCTCATGATAATGGGTGGCGTGCAGCGTCGCGGCTGTGGGCGAGGGCACCCAAGCGGTGTTGGCGCCCGTACGCGGATGGCCAATCTTCTGCTCAAGCATGTCCGCCATGCGATCCGGAGCGGCCCACATGCCCTTGCCGATCTGCGCGCGGCCTGAAAAACCACAGGCGAGGCCGATCTGCACATTGCGATCTTCATAAGCCTTGATCCAGTCGGACGTCTTCATCTCGCCCTTGCGGATCATCGGCCCGGCCCGCATCGATGTGTGCATCTCATCGCCCGTGCGATCGAGGAAGCCGGTGTTGATGAACACCACGCGGTCCTTCACCGCATGGATGCAGGCGGCGAGATTGGCGGACGTGCGCCGCTCTTCATCCATGACGCCAACCTTGATCGTATGGCGCGCAAGGCCCAGCAGATCCTCGATCGAATCGAACAGATCATTGGTGAAAGCGCATTCCTCCGGCCCGTGCATCTTCGGCTTCACGATATAGATGCTGCCAGTCGCGCTGTTGCGGAACGGGCCATTGCCCTTTAGATCGTGCAGCGCGATGAGGCTGGTGACAATGCCATCGAGAATGCCCTCGGGCGCTTCGCTGCCATCGGCCAACAGGATCGCAGGTGTCGTCATCAGATGGCCGACATTGCGCACAAACAGCAGGCTGCGCGCTTTGAGCGACCAGCGCGCCTTGTCGCGATCCACCACGATCCGGTCTGCATTGAGCGTGCGCGTGAGTGCCTTGCCGCCTTTCTCGAACGTTGCGGTGAGATTGCCCTTCATCAGCCCGAGCCAATTGGCATAGGCGGCAACCTTGTCCTGCGCATCCACCGCCGCGACGGAATCCTCAAGATCGACGATGGTGGAGAGCGCGGATTCCAGCACCACATCAGCAATGCCGGAGGGATCATTCTTGCCGATCGGGTGATCGCGGTCGAAGATGATCTCGATATGTAGCCCATGATTGCGGAACACATGGCCCTTGGCAGTCTTGCCGAGATATTGACTGCCCTCTGCAATCGCGAAACCGCCAGCCGGATCACCCAGATCGGCCCAGCTTCCGGTCGCCAGCGGCACCGCGCGATCGAGGAAGGCCTTGGCCCATGCGATCACCTGCGCGCCGCGCACCGGATCATAGCCCTTGCCCGATGCCGCGCCCGGCAGCGCATCGGTGCCGTAAAGCGCATCATAGAGGCTACCCCAACGAGCGTTAGCAGCATTGAGCAGGAAGCGGGCGTTAAGCACCGGCACGACCAGTTGCGGCCCGGCCAGCGTTGCCAGCTCGGCATCGACATTTTGCGATGCGATGGTGAAGGGCGCTGGCTCGGGCACCAGATAGCCAATTTCGCGCAAAAACGCCTGATAGGCCTGCTGATCGATCGGCTGACCTGCGCGCGCTTCATGCCAGGCATCGATCTGCGCTTGCAGAGCGTCGCGCTTGTCGAGCAGCGCCCGGTTGCGCGGCGCATAGTCGGCAAAGATCGTAGCGACGCCTGACCAGAAGGCCTCAGCCTCCAGACCCGTGCCGGGGATTGCCTGCTGCTCGATGAAATCGGCAAGTATTGTCGCAACGGAAAGCCCCGCCCGCGTCACCATCTGTGTCATACCGATGCTCTCAACCTTGCGCCGTGAGGCCAGCGGCGGCAATGCCCGCCAGCGCGGCAATCTCATCATTGTCGGACGTGTCGCCCGTCACGCCTACAGCGCCAATCGATGCACCGCTCGCATCGACGATGATGACGCCGCCTGCCGCCGGAATGACCGGATGGGGCGCCGAGGCTGCAAATGCGCCAACGAACCAGGGCCGTTCTTCTGCCATCGCGCCGAGTTTGCGCGAGGATACGCCAAGGGCCAGCGCCCCTGCCGCCTTGCCCGTCGCAATCTGCGCCCGCGCAAAGGATGCGCTGTCGCCGCGCTGAAAGGCAATCAGATGCCCACCAGCATCCACCACGGCGACGCTCAAAGGCTTGAAGCTGGCATCGATACCCTTGGCGAGCGCGCCTGTAATGATGGCATTGGCCTGGCTTAGCGTGATCTGGCTCATATGATTGATCTCTCCTGCTCGCACAGCGCGCCAAGCGCGCAATTAATGTCTCTTATCCAAGGCATAGCGTCACCGGCGTGACGGCGATAGGGGCACAGTCCTGGCGTGCTCGCGATCTAACCACAGCCCAGCGGACACGCCACGCCATAAATTGGTTCAGCCCGTTGCAAATTCGCCCTAAGGAGCCGACCAGCTTTTCCAATCCGTCTCACCGATATCCATAAGAGGACGCCATGACCGACACCAATCTGATCGCTACAATCGACGCCGCATGGGATGATCGCGCCAATATCGGCTTGTCGACATCGGGCGATGTGCGCGCTGCGGTCAACAAGGCGCTGGCCATGCTCGATGCGGGCGAGGCGCGCGTCGCTGAGCCGACCGGCAATGGCTGGCAGGTGAATCAGTGGCTCAAAAAGGCCGTGCTGCTCTCCTTCCGCCTCAACGATAATACGCTGATCGATAATGGCCCCGGCGCAGGGCACTGGTTTGACAAGGTGCCAAGCAAGTTCAGCGGCTGGGCAGAAGCGGATTTTCGCGCAGCAGGTTTCCGCGCCGTTCCGGGCAGCATTGCGCGCGCGGGCAGCTTCATCGGCAAGAATGTCATCCTGATGCCAAGCTTCGTCAACATCGGCGCCTTTGTGGATGAGGGCACGATGGTCGACACCTGGGTGACCGTGGGCAGCTGCGCGCAGATCGGCAAGAATGTGCACCTCTCCGGCGGTGTCGGCATTGGCGGCGTGCTGGAGCCATTGCAGGCCGACCCTGTGATCATCGAGGATGATTGCTTCATCGGCGCACGTTCGGAAGTGGTCGAAGGCGTGCGCATCGGCAAGGGCTCGGTGCTCTCAATGGGCGTGTTCATCGGCCAATCCACCAAGATTGTGGACCGCGCGACGGGGCAGATCTTCATGGGCGAAGTGCCGCCTTATTCCGTCGTCGTACCCGGCGCGCTGCCCGGTAAGCCACTGCCAGATGGCACGCCCGGCCCGAGCCTCTATTGCGCCGTGATCGTGAAGACGGTGGATGCGCAGACGCGCTCCAAGACCGGCATCAACGAGCTGCTGCGGGACTAAGCATCTCGCGGAAGTCGGTTCAGGCTGCGGGCTTGCCCTGCAGCCGGGACCGCAAATCCGCCGTTCCGATCGCCGCAACCGCCGCCTCCTGATCCTCTGCCGCAAGGATCGCGGCGAGATGGCCGAGCGTTTGGGACACGGCATCGAACTTCTGGACCAGCGCGCTCCCCACCGGCTGGCCGCTCATCAGCGCCAATTGATGCTGGAGCGCTTTGAGTTCAGCCGCGATGCGCCCATCAAGGCCGCGATCGCCTTGAGCGACGGGCTTGGCCTCGGAAGGACCGTCAGCCTTCACAGCCGCTGCGTTGCCCACCGGCGCAATCCAGTTGCCCGCGCGCCAGCCCGCAACGGCGATCATGCCCTCAAAACGCACGCCGCACCGGCCCTTGTCCGACCAGATGACCGTTGCGCGCATCTCAAGCTGGAGGCGTCGCAGGATCAGGCTTGAGCCGACCGGCGGCAGGGCGGCCCCTTCGATCAGGGCGCCATGCTCGGAGAGATTGCGGATGCGCACTGGGGCGGAAAGGCCGTTTGATTCGATGCTGGCGGAAAGCAACAAATTGGTGCGCGATGTGCGCGCCGCCGGAGTCTCGCCAACGGCGTCTGGCAGGCCTTGATCGGGGGAAATCTCACTCAAGCGACACACTTTCACGTTGATCAGCGCAGATCGGCAGCAACCTGCATAGCGATAGCAGCCCCCTGACCGCAGGCAAAGCCGCGTGCGATTGACCGCATCGGTCAATTGATTGGCGCTGCGGTGCGCGCGCCCCTATATCTGCTCCTATGGTCTCCCCAAAAATGCCCGGCTCCAATAAGCCCGCCGCCAAGAAACGCACGCATGTGAAGCCAGCCGGTTTCCCCACGCGGGACGAAGTGCTGAACTTCATCGCCACGGCGGATCAAGCCGCAGGCAAGCGTGAGATCGCCAAGGCCTTTGGCCTCAAGGGCGCCGAGAAGATCGCGCTCAAGGCACTGCTTAAGGACATGGCCGATGAGGGCCTGATCGACATTGGCAAGGCGCGCGCCTTCCACTTGATGGGCGGCGTGCCCAAGGTGACGGTGCTGCGCGTGATCGAAGTTGATGGCGGTCAGGTGATCGCCGTGCCGGAAAAGTGGGAGGCCGAGGGCCACCCCATCCCCAAGCTGCGCGTCATCGAGCAGGGCAAGCGCGGCGCGCTGGGCATTGGCGACCGCATTCTCGCCCGCACCGAGCAGGCCGGACACGGCTGGGTCGCGCACCCGATGAAGAAGTTGGCTGGCGCAACTGAACAGATGCTTGGCGTGGTCGGCAAGGATGAGCGCGGCAAGCTGATCCTGCGCCCGGTCGACAAGCGCATCCGCTATGAAACGCACATCAGCGATATTGGCGATGCGAAGCCTGGCGACCTGGTGCTGGCCGAGAAGACTGGCCGCCCGCCGCGCATCACGGCGCGGGTGACGGACGTGCTGGGCGATCCCTTCCAGCCGCGCAGCTTCAGCCTTATCGCCATTCACAAATATGGCATTCCCAATGAGTTTCCCGACGAGGCCGAGGCGGAAGCCGGGCGTGTGCATGACCTGCCGCTGAATCCCGAAACGCGCGAAGATTTGCGCCATTTACCCATCGTCGCGATTGATCCTGTGGATGCGCGCGACTTCGATGACGCCGTCTGGGCCGCGCCGGATGAGGATGCCGCCAATGCGGGTGGTTACAAGGCCATCGTCGCGATTGCCGATGTCTCCTATTATGTGCGACCCGGATCGGTGCTTGATCGTCAGGCCCGCAAGCGCGGCAACAGCGTCTACTTCCCGGATCGCGTCGTGCCGATGCTGCCGCACACCCTCTCATCGGACATGTGCTCACTGCGCGGGGGCGAGGATCGCGCCGTCCTGGCCTGCCATCTCACCATCGACAAGGGCGGCAAAGTGACGGGCTGGCGCTTCACGCGCGCGATCATCCGCGTCGCCGCCAACATCCCTTATGAGCAGGCGCAGCTTTGCATCGACCAGAGCGAAGGGCGCGAATCTGCGCCGCTGGACGATGAGCGCTTCGATCCGGCACTTCCGGCACGGATCGTTGCTGAGGGTCTGCTGGAAAGCGCGCTCAAGCCGCTCTGGGCCTGCTGGAAACTGCTCGCCAAGGCGCGCGATGCCCGTGGCCCGCTCGATCTTGATCTGCCCGAACGCCGCGTCGTGCTGGATGAGAGCGGGCGCATCGTCAGCATTGCCCTGCGCGAGCGGCTGGATGCGCACCGGCTGATCGAGGATTATATGGTCACAGCCAATGTAGCGGCGGCCAAGGCGCTGGAGGCGAAGAAGTCCCCGGTCATGTACCGCATCCACGAGGCGCCAAGCCGCGAGAAGATGACCTCACTCAAGGATTATCTCGATACGTTCGAGATTGGCCTCGCGCTGGGACAAGTCGTGACGCCCAAGACCTTCAACCGCATTATCGAGCAAATTCCTGACGATGCCGCCGCGCGCCAGCAGATCATGGAACAGATTTTGCGCAGTCAAATGCAGGCCTATTACGGCCCGGATGCGCTGGGCCATTTCGGCCTCGCGCTTGGCTCCTACGCGCATTTCACCTCGCCGATCCGCCGCTATTCGGATCTGCTGGTGCATCGCGCGCTAGTCGGCGCTTATGGCCTTGAGCAGCCCGCGCCGAAGGATAAGTCCATCCCCAAGGATACGCGCCTTTCCAGCGAGGATCTGGCCGATCTCAAGCCCATTG
>CAMLFF010000089.1 GCA_946479185.1 uncultured Sphingobium sp. | reverse complement strand
GACGCTCGAGTGGCGCCAGCGCATGGCCGAACGCGCCGTGCTGCGGGCAATGGAAGTGCGCGCGGGGATGCCAATCGCCATCTTCGGCACCGGCGCTGTGGGCCTTGCCGCCGTGATGGCGGCCAAGATTGCAGGCGCGAACCCGATCATCGCCATCGACGTGCATGATAACCGGCTGGCACTCGCGCGCGAGCTTGGCGCAACACACACGATCAACGGCAAGACACAAAATGCTGCAGAGGAAATCCGCAGCATTTGCCCAAGCGGGCTAGGCTATGCCTTCGATACGACAGGCCTCAAGAGCATTATCGAGCAGGCGTTTGACCTGATCGCGCCGATGGGGATTGTCGCGATGGTGGGCGCGTCGTCACCGGCTGACGATCTGGTGCTCAATGAGTCGCGCTTCATGGGCGGCGGTAAGCGCGTCATCGGCGTGCTTGGTGGGGATGCCGATCTTGTCACCTTTTTGCCGGAATTGATCGAGCATCATCTGGCGGGACGTTTCCCGCATGATCGGCTCATCAAGACCTTCCGTTTTGACGAGATTAACGACGCCTTCCATGCAGGCGAGAGCGGCGCGGTGGTGAAGCCTGTGTTGATCATGGACGCCGCATAACGATGCGCGCTGTCGCCATGCAGGGGCTTCACAAGCCCCTCGCCGTCGAGACATTGCCTGACCCGACCCCAGCGGACGGCGAACTGGTCATCAAGGTCGGCCGCTGCGGCATTTGCGGCTCCGATCTGCATATGACCGAGGACGCGGGCTATGGGCGCGGCGCGGGCGATGTGCTGGGGCATGAATTTGCGGGCGAAGTGGTCGCCCTCGGCAAGGGCGTTGAGGGCTATCGCACGGGCGAACTGGTCTCCGTCAGCCCGTTGAAAAGCTGCGGCAGTTGCCCGGCCTGCCTCGCAGGCGATGTTGCATGGTGCAGCGGCTTCGGCCTGCAGATGGGCGGCTATGCCGAATATGCACTCACCCGGCCCAATCAATGCGTGAAGCTGCCCGCAGCGTTGAGCCTGGCTGACGGCGCCATCGTGGAGCCGCTGGCGGTGGCGCTGCATGGCGTGACGCTGGCAGGCATCAAGCCGGGCGCCAACATTCTTGTGCTCGGCGCTGGGCCTATCGGGCTGGCGGTCGCCTTCTGGGCGCGGCGGGCGGGCGCGGCGCAAGTGGTCGTGCAGGATATCGCGGAGTTTCAGCGCGAGCGGGCGCTTGAGATGGGCGCGACCGACTTCATCGTGGATCGCGATGATCCAGTTGGCGCATCGACACGGGCGCTGGGCGGTCTGGCGGATATCGTGTTCGAATGTGTCGGCGTGCCCGGCCTCATCGCACAGGCGGTGCAGCAGGTGCGTGGACGCGGCACGATCCTGCTGCTCGGGCTTTGCAATCAGCCGGACACCTTCAACAGCTTCTCGATGCTCTCCAAGGAAGTGCGGCTGGTCACATCGGCCTTCTTCACGCGCGGGGAATATGAGGCGGCGCTTGATGCGCTCAGCCGGGGCGCCGCAGAACCGCGCGCGCTCATCACGCAGACGATTGCGCTGAGCGAGACGCCAGCGGTGTTTGAGAGCCTCAAGGGCCGCTCCCATCAGTGCAAGGTGATGATCGCGCCCTGGCAGTGATTGCGCGCGCCAAGGCGTGAAATCTGCGCAACATATCCCTTCGTATATGTGATGATTTCATATATGGAGAATGTAGGAGAGGCATCGCCTGAGCGCCGCGCGTTGGGACTGTGCCTGCACAATTGAACAGCAAATCGACCGGAGCAGACAGTTGGCCAAGACTTTCATCACCTGCGCAATCACTGGCGCATCGCCCATGCCCAAGCATCCCAACTTCCCGTTCCGCCCGGAGCATGTCGCGCAGGAAGCGCTGGATGCGGCTGAGGCAGGCGCCTCGATCATCCATGTCCATGTGCGCAACGAGGCAGACGGCGTGCCCAGCCAGGAGCTGGAGGATTATCGCAAGGTTGTGCGCCTGATCCGTGAGAAGAATAATGAGGTGATCCTCAACGTCACGACCGGCCCCGGCTGCATGTGGTTCCCCAAAAGCGCGGAAGAGCCCGGCGAGCCCGGCCACGGCACGCTGATGTTCACCGCCGAGCGCCGCATCGAGCATATTCTGGACCTCAAGCCAGACATGTGCACGCTCGACATCTGCACCATGAACCTGTGGGGCGGCGTCGCGATCAATCTGGAGCCCATCGTTGGCCGCATCGGCACCATGTGTCAGGATCTGGGCGTGCTGACCGAGATCGAATGCTTTGAGGCTGGGGACTTTGTGTTTGCCGATGATCTGATGGCCAAGGGGCTGATCGCGAAGAATGTGCCCTTCACTTTCGTGCTCGGCACCAAATATGGCCTGCCCGCTACGCCCGAGGCGATGATGTACGCCAAGAACCAGATTCCACGCGGCGCGCAGTTCACCGGCTTTGGCGTCTCGCGCCACAGCTTCCCGATGGCGGCGCAATCGCTGTTGCTCGGCGGCCATGTGCGCGTGGGCTTTGAGGACACCATCTATCTGCGCAAGGGCCTGCTCGCGAACAGCAATGCCGAGCTCGTCAATTGGGGCAAGGAAATGATCGAGAAGATCGGCGGCGACATTGCGACACCAGGTGAAACGCGGCAGATGCTTGGCCTCGCAAATTAGGCTAGCGGGGCGGAGTGTAATTCCAAAGGGGCTGGACGTTTGAACGCCAAGGCAGATTCCTCATCGGTCAAATCGGCCACACGCACGCTCGATATTCTCGAGTTTGTGGTGGATTGCGGTCGGGCGGTCAGCGCAGCGGAAATCGCGCTGGCGCTGGCGATCCCGGTCAGCAGCCTCTCCTATCTGCTCGGCACGCTCGTCGAGCGCGGCTATCTCACCCGCACCGGGCGGATGCATTTGCCCGGCCCGGCGCTGAGCCGCCTCAACCCCAACCCCGGCAGCACCATGCTGAGCGAGCGGGTTCACCCCATCGTGCGCTCCATCTCGCGCCAGCTCAACGAGACCGTCTCCTTCTTCGTGCGGCATGGCTATGAGATGGAGGCGATTTCCGGCGAGGTCGCCCCGCAAGCTTTGCGCTACACGATCGATGTCGGGCGTCTGGTGCCGCTGCACGCTTTTGCGGCGGGCAAGGCAATCCTCGCCGAGTTTGCGGAGGATGAGCTGGACAGCTATTTCCTCTCCGCCACGCGCGCGGCCTTCACGCCCTCGACCATCACCAGCGAGGCCGATTTGCGCCGCGAGCTGGTGGCGATCCGGCAGGCAGGCATTGCGCGGACGCTGGAGGAATATACGCCGGGCATTCTCGGCATCGGCCATGCGGTGAAATCCGGCGATCTGCTGATCGGCGCGATCAGCGTTGCAATCCCGGCGGCCCGCTCCTCTGCGGCGCTGGAAGAGCGCGCCGGGCTGCTGCTGACGCAGGCCGCGCAGGCGCTGGGCGGGCAGTGAGCGGGGGCGCGCAGCCGCTGAACATTCTGGCACCGCTTCCCGATGCATCCGGCGGTGAGGTTTTCACCGCCCTGCTCACCCGGCCCGGCATCCGCATCGAGCGGATCGTGTCGCAGGGCCACACGACGCCCATCGACGCGCCATATATGCAAAGCCATGATGAGTGGGTGCTGCTGCTCGCTGGCGCGGCACGGCTGTGGCTGGAGGGGCAAGGCGAAGTCGCTCTGGCACCCGGCGATGCCCTGCTCATCAGCGCGCATGTCGCGCATCGCGTAACCTATACGCAGGCCGCGCCCGCAACGGTGTGGCTGGCCGTGCATCTGGAGGGCTGAAGCATGGCCGAGATTATCAACCTTCGCCTCGCCCGCAAAGCGCGCAGACGCTCCGATGCGGCGAAACAGGCCGATGCCAACCGCGCAAAATTCGGCCGCAGCAAGGCTGAGCGAACGGTTCAGCGCCTCGATGATGCGCGCAATGATCGCGCATTGGATGGCGCCAGGCTGACGGACGACGAAGCCCCATAAGAAAAGGGCGGCGCCACCAATGTGACCCCGCCCCTCCTCAATCATTCAGTCGAAGACCGATCAGGCCTTCTTGTTGCGCCAGCTGTCCGCATAGCCGTCACGTGCGACAGCCGAATAAGGAACCGGTGCAACGATTGCCTTGATCTCGGTCTGCTCATGCGGCTCGACGGTTGGCTTGGACGTGCCACCATTTGGCTCGCCCCACAGCAGCGACACTTCCGTGCCGGGCTTTGCATAGGCCGGATCGATCATCGCGAGCGTCAGCATCTTGCCTTCGTTGGACGAATAGCCAACCCAGGTCGAAACGCCGATATGCTTGCCGTTCACCATGACCGAGTCATAGGGATGCATCGAGTAAACCGCGCTTGGGAACTCGAAATATTTCGCGCGGCCTTCAACCGAGAAGTAGCTGCTCATCACGCGCAGCATGTCCTGATCGTCAAGCGCCAGCGTCACCTTCTCGCGGTGCGGACCAGCGGCCAGCTTCTCAAGCGCTTCCTTGCCGATGAAGTCATGATCGAACTTCACGATCATGCCATAGCCAACATCCCAAGGGGTGAGGCCATAGCCTTCAAGCGACTCAGGAATGTAGGAACCGCCCGTGGAGCACTTCGCGCCATAGCTGTTCACGCCAGCCCATTTGCGGAACTCAGCCGAACCCTCACCGAACATGAAGCCCGGGAATGGCGATGGCACCCAGCCGGATTCCAGCGTGTTTGACGAGTAAGCGCGGCCGCCGACGAGGACGAGCTCATGCTTCTTGCCAGCAGCCACAAGTGCCGAGTGAACAGCCTCATAGTCTGCCCAAGGACCGTAAAGCTCATAGCCTGGCTGACCAGCCATGCCGTGACGCAGCGCGCCGACGGTCTTCCCGGCGATGTTGATGTCCGCCATGTTGAAGAACTTCAGGTCAGGCGGGGTCTGGTCCATTGCGTCCGTGAGGATCGCCATGGCGTTGGGGCCCTGCAGCTGGAAGCGGTAGTGACGACGCACGCCATCGGTGCGCAGCGCGGTGCGCTCGTCACGCGTGAGCGTCACGTTCCACTTGCCGGTTGCGGCGTGGAACTCGGCCCACTCGATGGCAGGCGCACGGCCAACCAGGTTGAACTGGTTCTCGGCGAGATAGAAGAGGATCACGTCGCCAATGACATAGCCTTCAGCCGTCACAGGAACCCACTGCTTGGCTTTGCCGGGCGCGAAATTCTTGAAGCTGTTGATGCCCAGAGCGTTGAGGAATGCGAAGGCATCGGGGCCTTCAACCATCAGCTCGACCATGTGGTAGCTCTGGTTGAACAGCACGGCGGTCTTCGCCCATGCGCGCTGCTCGTTGCGCCAATTGCTATATTCTGCAGGCACGCCCGGATACACGTTCGGGCCGGCCTGCTGGTTACGCAGGAAGTCGACGGTATTACCGGCGCCGTCCAGCACTTCTTGAAGATTATTAGCCAATTCTACTCTCCTTCGGACTTAAGGTTCAGGGTTTTTGGAAACTTGTTCAGGGCAATGCTGCTTAAGTAGCTTGCCTTGTATCTAAGGTCGCCAGCCAATCGACCAGCACCCCCGTCATCGCCTCGGGCTGTTCAAGCGGCACCATATGGCCAGCGCCGGGAATGATGACGAGCTGCGCATTGGGGATCATCGCTGCAAAGCCTTCATGCTGCGCGGGTGAGGCCCAGGCATCATGCGCGCCCGTCGCCACCAGCACAGGGCATTGGATGGTGGGCAGCAGGCTCTCCACCTCTGGCCGGGCAAGCAAGGCACGGATCTGGCGCTCATAGCTATCGAGACCTGCCTCCTGACACATGGCTTGCAAGCCCTCCATCAGGCCGGGCTGCAAATGATTGGGCTCCCACACCATCGGCGGCAGCCACGCGTCGATGAGCGCATCCATGCCCTCTTCAACGCCCCGCGCGAGCAGCGCAAAGCGCCCTTCCGCCTCATTGGGCTTGGGCGAATGAACGCCGGTGCTGATGAGACCGAGGCCAACCACACGATCGGGCGCCCGCCGCAAAATCTCCAGCGCGACACGCCCGCCCATTGAATGACCAACAAGAATGAAGCGATCCGGCGCACTGGCGAGTGCGATCTGAGCCATCGCCTCAATGCTGTCGCTCTCGCCATAGCCATCGACCGCAATGACGGGACGATCCGCGCGCAACGCATCGACTTGCGGCGCCCAGATATGCGCATCGCAAATCAGGCCGGGCAGCAACATCAGGGGCGTAGCCGAAGAGGGCGAGTCGCTCATGGGTTTCCACATTGTTCGTATATACGAATATTTCACCTACTCGAAAACGCAGCGAATAGCCAGCACCAATCGATCAAGCGAGTGCACCATTTCGTGCAGCAAAGCCAAATTTCACCCATATGAAAACGGCCCCCTTCCACGAATGGAAGAGGGCCGTCTTTAAACGAAAATGGGACGTTCGGTGCTTAGTCGAGTAGCATCAGCGCATCGAGCGCGACGACGCCCTGCCCCTTTGGATAAACCACGACCGGATTGAGATCGAGCTCGGTAATGCGTGGCTCAGCGCGCAGCAATTGCCCGACCTGACCGATCAGATCCGCCACCGCATCGACATCGAGTGCAGGTGCGCCGCGATAGCCGTGGAGCAGCGCCGCCTGCTTGAGCTTGCCGAGTTCGGCGATAATCGCATCCTTGGTCATGTCCGGCGAGAGCAGGCAAACGTCCTGCAAAATCTCCGCCGTCACGCCGCCAAAGCCAGCGAGGATCACCGGCCCCCACTGCGGATCATTCTTCGCACCAACAATCAGCTCCAGCCCGCGCGCGCCCATTGCTTCGATCAGCACGCCATCGAGGATGATAGAGGCATCGTAGCGCTTCACATCAGCAAACATCTTCTCCCAGGCTGCGCGGATCGCTTCGGAGCCTTGCAGATTGAGGGCAACGCCGCCTGCGTCGCTCTTGTGGCTGAGCGCTGCGGCCTGCGCCTTCATCACCACCGGGCCGCCGATGACTTCCGCTGCGGCGATTGCCTGCTCGACGGTTGCTGCAAATTGCCCCTTGGGGAAGGAGATGCCGAGCGGCGCGAGCAATGCCTTGGACTGATATTCCGGCACGACGCCATGCTCATTGGCGAGCGCTGGCACAGGCGACGGGGCAGCGTCGGTCTTGGATGCGTCCTGCTCTGCGGCTTTGGCGAGGCGGCGAATGGCGCGCAAGGCCCGCTCGGTCGATGGGAAATAAGGGATGCCTTCTGCGCGCAACTGGGCAATCCAGTCGGCAGGAACAGGGGCGCCCTCGTCCACACCGCCAAAGATGAGCGGCTTGTTGGGTTTCAGTTCACGCACGGCCCGCAGGAACGGCGGAAGCTTGATACCGATGGTCGCGGGATTGGTCTGGATAAGACCGGCGAAGATCGTGCCGACCCGGTCATCGGCAAACAAGGCCGCGAGCGTGCGATAATACATGTCCGGATCGACAAGGCCCTGAGCGGTCAGATCGAGCGGATTGCTGACTGGCACGAAGTCCGGCAGCGCCGCGCGCAGGGCGGGTGCATTGTCATCGTTCAGCACGGGGAGCGACAGGCCAAGCTCTTCGGCCAGATCGAGCGTGAGCGCCTTGAGCGCGCCGGATTCGCCGAGCACCGTGGTGCCGCCGCTTGGCAGAGCAGGGCAGACAGCGGCGATCTCGCTAATGTCGCCCAGCTCCTCAAGCGTCTCGGCCATGATGACGCCAGCGCGCTCCACCTTGGCGCGCATCAGCTTGTAATCACCCGCCATAGCACCGGTATGCGTCGCGGCCGATTCACGCGCGGCGCTGCTCTTGCCGGGGTGCAGCAGCACAACCAGCTTACCGGCAGCCTTGGCTTGCTCCATGAGCGCCAGAAAGCGTGCGGGCTGGCGGAACTGCTCGACGATCATCGCGATGATGCGCGTCGTATTGTCCGTGATCAGATATTCGACGAAATCTTCAACGCCGTTCGCTGCTTCATTGCCGGTGGAGACCGAATAGCTGAGGCTCAGGCCACGCGCTTCCAGCATCACAGCCAGAACCGCCGCCATCGCGCCGCTCTGGGAGACGATGCCGATGCCGCCAGGGCTTGGCGCTGCGATATCTGTATCGATGAAGGTCAGCGGGATGCGATCGACATAATTGACCGAGCCGAGGCAATTTGGCCCCTCGATCACCATGCCAGCTTCACGCGCGATGCGGCCCAGCTCTTCCTGATCGGCAATGCCTGCTTCGCCACCCTCGGCAAAGCCCGCCGCGAAGATGATCGCCGCGCCCACATTGCGCGCAGCAAGCTGGCGCACGGTATCCACAACGGCGACGCGCGGGATCGCGAGAATGGCAAGGTCTACGCCATCGGGCAGCGCATCGACGCTAGCGATGCAGGGACGGCCCTCAATCGTGTCACGCTTGGGATTGATGAGGTGAATATCGCCGGGATAATCATTGCGAACGAAGTTGGCCAACACGGCGGCGCCGAGCGCTCCGGGCTTTTCCGACGCGCCGACGATGGCAACAGAACGGGGGCGCAAAAGGCGGTTAATGTCTCGTGCGCCAGTTGCAGAGCGCGTCTCGGTCTCGATCGTCATGCTTCACCTCTCCCGAACGGGATCAATCAGTCTCATCCTAACATCGTGAAGCCCGAGCCTGCCACAATCGGCAAGCTCGGGCCAAACGATACCCTGTTCTGAAGCTCAGACTTCAGTCTTGGTCTTGTCGTAATGACCAAGGCCGGGCTTGAACGTCTTGTCGTCAAGGAACTGCTTCATCGCGACATGGCGACCATCCGACTTGTCGAACCAGTTGAGACCTTCCTGCAGGCGGATCAGATAATCCTCTGCATTGTCATAGGTCATCTCACGGGTACGACGCACGGCGTCCTTGGTGTACTTAAGCGTCGCCCAATTCTTCTGGACCAGCGTCTCGGCAACCTTCTGCACGCGCGCCTTGAGCTGATCGAGCGGGAGCGACTCATTGACGAGGCCGTATTTCTCAGCCTGCGCACCGGTCAGGTTCTCGCCCATCATGGCGTGATACATCGCCTGACGCATCGGCATCAGCTCGACTGCAACCTTGGTTGCGCCGCCGCCGGGCAGGATGCCCCAGTTAACTTCGGACAGGCCGAACTGCGCTTCGTCAGCGCAATAAGCCAGATCGCAAGCGAATAGCGGACCATAGGCACCGCCAAAGCACCAGCCATTGATCATGGCGATCGTTGGCTTCTGGAACCAGCGCAGACGCTCCCACCATGTATAAGCTTCACGCTGCGACTGGCGCACACCGGCCAGACCCTGCGCTTCGCTCTCGCGGAAATATTCCTTGAGGTCCATGCCTGCGGAGAAGGCCGTGCCCTCACCCGTCAGCACCAGAACGCCCACATCGTCGCGGAATTCGAGGTCATTCAGAACGCGCATCATCTGGCGATTGAGCTTGGGGCTCATGCAGTTGCGCTTGTTTGGACGGTTGAAGGAAACCCAGGCAATATTGTTCGCGACTTCAACGCTAACCGTATCTTCTTCCCGCTCGACGGGCTTGTTTTCATCAGACATGGCATTTCCTTTCCAGAGCATTTATGTTATGCCGTATAGCATTATCCGATGGGGCCGACAAGACAGAAGGAGGGCATAATGAGCGAAGACAGCAAGCACTCTGGCAACGCGCCCAAAGCTGCGACCAGTGCCGCAGGGGTAGTGCCGCCCTCGCCTCTCCTCAGCCCGCTCGATGATATGCTGGGCTACCGCCTGCGCCGCGCATCCATGACGATGATGGGCGACGTGATCGACGCACTGCGGCCGCTGGACCTAAGCGTTGGCGAGGCATCGTTTCTCATCCTGGTGGGCACCAACCCGGGCTGCCGACAAAGCGATGTTGGCCGGGCGCTCGCGATCAAGCGCGCAAACCTAACGCCCCTCGTCAGCCGGATGAAGGCACGTGGCCTTGTGAGCGACGCACCAATCGATGGCCGGTCCCTCAGCCTGACACTCACAGACCAAGGCCGTGCTTTGCAAACCGAGGTGATGAAGCGCGTCGTTGCGAGCAATCGCAAATTCCGCAAGCGATTGGCGATTGAAGAGAAGACGCTGCTCGCGGCTTTGGAAGCGCTCACCTGAGCATAAGGGCGTCCGACAGATTTGATCGCCGCTTGCGCCTTTACTCTTGGCCGCACGCGCCAAAGCTGATAGCGGACCTCGCCACGCACCCGTAGCTCAGCTGGATAGAGCGCTGCCCTCCGAAGGCAGAGGCCACAAGTTCGAATCTTGTCGGGTGCACCACCATCAAATCGC
>CAMLFF010000088.1 GCA_946479185.1 uncultured Sphingobium sp. | reverse complement strand
GCATCTCCTCGCCCATTGCGGTGAAGCTGGCCTTGAGCGCGCCGAGGCTCTGCATGGTCGTTTCGGGGCGCATATGCTCATCATGATGGAGCAGAACCTGCCCGATGACATCCTTCACCGGCACGATGGAACGAGCGAAGCGTTTGTCATCCCACGCGGCCTTGGCGCGGCGCTGGCTCTCCACCGCATAGGCATCCACATCATCGCGCGAAAAGCCGAATTTTGTGGCGATCACATCAGCGCCAATGCCCTGCGGCGCGAAATAGCTGGCATAGGCCACAGCAGGATCGGACGCCCATGCCCCGCCATCTGCGCCCATCGGCACGCGGCTCATGGATTCGACGCCGCCACCAATGGCAAACTCCGCCTCGCCGCTGATCACCTTGGCGAGCGCCATGTTGGTGGCCTCCAACCCGGACGCGCAGAAGCGGTTGATCTGCACGCCGGGCACCGTCTCGGCATAGCCAGCCGCGAGCACCGCCATGCGGGCAATATCCGTGCCTTGCTCGCCCACCGGCGCGACGCAGCCCAGGATCACATCGTCAATATCGGCGGTGTCGAGCGCGTTGCGGTCCCGAACGGCCTCCAGCATCTGCGCGGCGAGCTGGACGGGCGTCACCTCATGCAATGATCCATCGGGCTTGCCGCGCCCTCGGGGGGTACGCACCGCGTCATAGATGAAGGCTTCCATCGTCGCTCTCCTGTAGGCCGCTTGCAGCGCGCGAGGCGCTGATATCTGCTGATCGATATGAGCTATTGGGGGAGGGTGGCGCAAGGGGCAGGCGAGCAGCGGTGCCGGACGGGGTCTGTCGCTGAGCAGAGGAACCAGTCTCTACGCGGCCTTACCCTAACGTAAACGTCAATCGGCACTTGCTGTTATTTTTTCCACCCGGCCGTGGCCAAGACAGGAATTGCGCGCGCACAGGGGCGGATCAGAGGCTGCTTGTCTGCCTCGTCGCACCCGACTCGCATGTTCGCCGGTTGAATCGCAACGTCTGACAGCCTATCTGGCCCGCAGGCGTTCAGCCGACATGATGCATGTCTAGCGGCGCGATTTCTTAGGACCTGGGGAAATTCCATGACAAGCCACATCGAGTATCCCCCCAAGCCTGCGAAGCTCGATGTGCCTGATGAGGTGCAGGAAGCGATCCGAACCCTCATTCGCTGGTCCGGCGAGGATCCAACGCGCGAAGGCCTGCTGGAGACCCCCAAGCGCGTGGCGCGGGCTTGGCGGGAATATTGCGAGGGCTATGCCGAGGATCCGGCCTATCATCTCTCGCGCATCTTCCATGAGGTGGGTGGCTATGACGAGATCGTGCTGCTGAAGGATATTCCGTTCCAGTCGCATTGCGAGCATCATATGGCGCCGATCATTGGCAAGGCGCACATCGCTTATCTGCCGCAGGATTATGTGGTCGGCATTTCCAAATTGGCGCGCGTGCTGGAGGCATTCGCCCGCCGCTTGCAAGTGCAGGAGCGACTGACTGCACAGGTCGCGGACTGCATCTGGGAAAATCTCAAGCCACTTGGTGTTGCTGTGGTGATCGACGCAACGCATGGCTGCATGACCGGGCGCGGCGTGCGCACGCATGGCACCACGATGCGCACAAGCCGCATGATGGGCGCGTTCAAACGTGACAAGAAGAGCCGGGAGGAAGTGCTGCGCCTGATGGGCGCCGCATGAGTTCTCTCGATCCGCCACTCGCGCTTGTGACGGGCGGTCATCGCCGCTTGGGTGCGCGCATTGCGATGCGGCTCGCGCAGGCAGGCTATGCGCTCGCGATTCATGGGAGACTGGATGCTGAACCGCACCCCTTTCTCGCTGACGTGTTGCGACGCACCGGGACTAAATGGCATGGCTTCGTAGCGGATTTTCTGCTGCCGGGCGAGGTGGAGGCCCTGATCCCCGCCGTCACCGAACATTTCGGTCGCGCGCCTGATCTGCTGGTGAACAGCGCGGCGATCTTCGGGCAGGATCGGCTGGAGATTGTCGGCGCAGATGATCTGGCGGCGCATTTTCTGGTGAATGCCTCTGCGCCTGTGCTGTTGACGCAGGCGTTCGCGCGCTCTGGTCCGGGCGAGGTAGGCGTTGGGCCGGGGCGCTCTGTCGTCAACATCGTGGATCAGCGGCTGGCTCAGCCTCATGGCGATCAGCTGGCCTATACCTTGTCGAAATTTGCGCTGGATGGCTTCACCAGCATTGCTGCACGTGAGCTTGCGCCGGATATTCGCGTGAATGCCGTGGCGCCGGGGCTGACCCTGGCGACCGAGGATTATTCACCCGAGCAACTCGAGCGGCTGGCGGCGACCATGCCGCTTGGGCATCTTCCCCAGGCGGAGGCTGTGGCGGAGGCTGTGCTGTATCTGGCGCAAGCTCGGTCAGTGACCGGCGAAACAATCCGCGTTGATGCCGGGGCGCATATGCGCAGCCATAAGCGGGATTTCATGCATTTGGCGTGAGATGCAGGCAAATTCATCCCCGTGTGCGGGGAGGGGGCCGCCGAAGGCGGTGGAGGGGGTGAGCGGCTTAAAGCGAGATTGCGAAACGACGCAATCCCCCACCGTCAGCACTTCGCGCTGCCACCTCCCCACATGTGGGGAGGAACTGGGAGGCGCGTTCCAAGCCGTTTCGCCTTGTACCGTCATTGCCGCGAACGCGGTAATCCAGGCGGACCTCGCAAGACCAGCGCGACATTGATGGCTCGCATGGGCCCCCGCATTCGCGAGGACACTTAAAAGAAGCGGCTGCGCGGGGTTCTGAGAGCCGCACTCTCTACGCGCTTCCCAACAAACAAAAAGGGCCGCCCGAACATCGCCGGGCGGCCCTTTTTCATAATCGGTGCAAGCCGTGGGCTTATTCAGCCTCTGGCTCCGCTGCCTCGGGAGCAGCATCCTCTGGAATGATCTCGCCGGGCTCGGCGTTAGGATCATAATCCTCGGTGAAGCCAGCTTCGTCCTTCTCGAACATCGAGGACATGACGTTAACGCCGTCCTTCTGCAGTTCGGCTTCTTCCGGCGAGCGTGCAACGTTCACTTGAACGGTCACAGCCACTTCGGGGTGGAGCGAAACTTTGACGTCGAAAAGCCCAAGCGTCTTGATCGGGCGTTCCAGCACGATCATCGACTTCGTGACGATGCTGTGACCAGCCGCGTGCAGCGCTTCGATGATATCGCGAACCGAAACCGAGCCGTAAAGCTGGCCGCTGTTCGACGACTGACGGATGAGAACGACCTGAACGCCATTGACGGTCTCGGATGCCTTGGTGGCATCTTCGCGACGGGTGGCATTGTCTGCCTCAATCTTGGCGCGGTTCGCTTCAAACACGGCCTTGTTGGCATTGTTCGAGCGGAGCGCCTTCTTGTTAGGCAGCAGATAGTTGCGTGCGTAGCCATCCTTGACGGTGACGACGTCGCCGATTGCACCGAGCTTTTCGATGCGTTCCAGCAGAATGATTTGCATGGGTCCGCCCTCCTTACTTCACGATGTAGGGCAGCAGGCCCAGATGGCGGGCGCGCTTGATTGCCTGGGAAAGCTCGCGCTGCTTCTTGGCCGAAACGGCCGTGATGCGCGAGGGAACGATCTTGCCGCGTTCGGAAACGAAGCCCTGCAGCAGACGTACATCCTTATAATCGATGCGCGGTGCTTCCTTCGCGGAGAAGGGGCAGGTCTTGCGGCGGCGGAAAAATGGGCGTGCCATAGGTCAGGTCTCCTTATTCGCCGTCGGTTTCTTCACGGTCGCGGCGGGGGCCACGATCGCCACGATCTGGGCGGTCACCACGATCAGGGCGGTCGCCCCGGTCGCCGCGCTCACCACGACGTTCGCGGTCACGCTCGTTCTTGCGCATCATCACTGATGGGCCGCCTTCGAGCTCGTCAACACGAACGGTCATGAAGCGGATAACGTCTTCGCTTATCTGCGTCTGACGCTCAAGTTCAACGACAACGCCAGCAGGCGCATCGATGTTGAGCATCACATAGTGAGCCTTGCGGTTCTTCGCGATCTTGTAAGCGAGGTTGCGGAGACCCCAATTTTCCACCTTGGTCACCTTGCCCTCAAGGCCCTCGATGATCTTGGTGGCATTTTCCGCCAGCGCATCAACCTGGGCTTGAGCCAGATCCTGACGCGCAAGGAAGACATGCTCATAATATGGCATGATTCTGCGTCCTGTCATTGGCCGATCGCTGATATACGCCCCATGCGCATACCCCTCCGGCTATCGTCTCAGTTCATAGTCCGCCCGCTAATCAGCAGGGGAAGCACGCGCCCTTAGCGGCTCTGGCTGTAATTGCAAGGAAATGCGTGTGCGTTGTAACGCATACACATACTTGCCTGCATCTGCGGGCGGCTCTAGTGCCGGGGCCTTTCAGAGATCAAGCGATATAAGGAAACCCCGGCGATGCGTGCTTTCATCTTTCCAGGGCAGGGCAGTCAATCGGTCGGCATGGGCTCGGCACTCGCCGCAGCATCGCCTGTGGCGCGCGAATTGTTCCAGGAGGTGGATGACGCCCTTGGCCAGCGCCTCTTCCGCATCATGACCGAAGGTCCCGAAAGCGACCTGACCCTCACCGAAAATGCGCAGCCAGCCATCATGGCCAATGCCATCGCGACCTTGCGGGTGTTGGAGAAAGAGGGCGGTGTCGCGCTGCGGGACAAGGTAGAGGCGGTCGCAGGTCACAGCCTCGGCGAATATAGCGCGCTCTGCGCCGTGGGCGCCTTTGACCTCGCCACGACGGCGCGGCTGCTCAAGACGCGCGGACAGGCCATGCAGGCTGCCGTGCCTGTGGGTGAGGGCGCAATGGCGGCGCTGCTGGGGGCTGACATCGAGAAGGCCGAGGCGCTGGCCGCCGCCGCTGCTCAAGGCGAAGTCTGCACCGTCGCCAATGATAATGATCCGGGTCAGGTGGTCATTTCCGGCCATGTTGGCGCCATCGAGCGCGCCATCGGCATGGTTAAGGATCATGGCATCAAGCGCGGTGTGCTGCTGCCCGTCTCCGCGCCATTCCACTGCCCGCTCATGCAGCCTGCTGCCGATGCGATGGAGAAGGCGCTGGCCGCCACGCAATCGCCCGGCGCCTTCCTTCCCGTTTATGCCAATGTGACTGCCGCTCCGGTGACGGACGCCGCCACCATCCGCCAATTGCTGGTCGAGCAGGTGACGGGCCGTGTGCGCTGGCGTGAGAGCATCAGCGCCATGTGGGATGCTGGAATCACCGAATATATCGAATTTGGCGGCAAGGTGCTCGGGCCTATGGTCAAGCGGATCGCGCCGGACGCGACCGTCACCAGCGTGATCACGATGGACGATATTGAGGCGCTAGTAGGCCGCCTTTAAGCACAGCTTGCGCGCCGGGGGAGACAGCGGCGCACATCATACGGAGACTGACAATGTTCGATCTATCGGGTAAAACGGCGCTGGTGACGGGCGCGAGCGGCGGCTTGGGGTCCGAGATCGCCAAGGCGCTGGCAGGGCAGGGCGCCAGGCTCGCGCTCTCCGGCAGCAATGTGTCTAAACTGGAGGCCTTTGCCTCCGAATTGGGCGAGGGCCATGTGTGTGTGCCGTGCGACCTGAGCGATGCGGCATCGGTCGACGGGCTTGTCCCCGCCGCGATCGAAGCGCTGGGCGGCTCGCTGGATATCCTCATCAACAATGCGGGCGTGACGCGCGACAATCTCATCATGCGGATGAAGGATGAGGAATGGGACATGGTCCAGCGGATCAATCTTGAAGCAGCGTTCCGCCTCATCCGCGCCGCATCGCGCCCGATGATGAAGGCACGCTCAGGGCGCATCATCTCGATCACCAGCGTTGTTGGTGTGACGGGCAACCCGGGCCAGGCGAATTACGCGGCCTCAAAGGCTGGCCTCATCGGCATGAGCAAGAGCCTCGCGCAGGAACTGGCAAGCCGCGGCATCACGGTGAACTGCGTGGCACCGGGCTTCATGCGTTCACCCATGACCGATGCGCTGAATGACGCGCAAAAGGATGCGATTTTGACCCGAATCCCGGCCGGGCAGTTGGGCGAGGGCGCGGATATTGGCGCGGCGGTGGTATATCTCGCCAGCAATGAGGCGAGCTACGTGACCGGGCAGACACTGCATGTGAATGGCGGAATGGCGATGATTTGAGGGGGCTGGAGCCTGTCGCAGCCGCTACGCCAACCTTAGTCCTGCACAAAGGCCTGGCTTAGCGCTTCCCCTTTCTCAATCTGGAAAAGCTGGCGAGCATGCGCCCACCCACCCGATGCTATAGGACGGTTTGTTCATAACGCAAAAGCGAGGTGGCGTTAGTAGAACACGCCTGCTTCAACCCTGCCGATATCATCAAGGATCATTTGTAGGCCAGCGTCATCCCGTTCAGTCAGTTGGAGCGGCGTGAATTCGCTGCGGAACATTCGGCCGTTCAGCCAGAATGTCGTTGCACGAGGATCTGCCATGAGCAGTTCGTCCCGGCAATATTGGGCAAAATCATTGATCGACCCGGCTTGCAGCGGCGCGACCGGCGGGCACTGACTCTCGAATTCTTTCGACGGACCGAATGAGCAGGGCGAGACGGTCTCCAGCCTCGTTTCTCTCTGCATCCCAAATTGCTTCAATCTCTACGATCGCCCGCCGAGATGAAATATTACGGCAGGCACAACGCGACAAACCTCCCCGGAAAAATTAATATTTTCTACGTTTGTTCACGTTTGGTGGCCCGCGACATTAACAATGAGTTGCACTTTGTTTGCTGTCATTCGCGCCTAAGTGATCGCGTCCGTCAGAAAAAGTCCGCGGCGATACATGCATGTTTATCTGGGCCTTGGTCACCCTCGGTTAGGCCGGCTTCCCGAACAGCCTTCGGTTCGACGCGCGCGCGCAGCGTTAACCAATTCGTCGACGCCGTCCCGGCTACGGGTAAACGCCGCCAAATCCCCACAATTTGACTAATTTTATGCGCGATGAGTAGCAGCCAGCTCAACTTTTCCAATTACCAAAACAAAGTTCGGGAGTGGCAAAATGCCGAAGCTGGTTCGTCACACGGGTTATCGATCGATCAAGGCTAAATTGGCCACTTCCACGGCTTTTGCGGTATCAATGACTGCCTTCGCAGCGGCCGCCCATGCAACGCCGAATCTGCCAGTCGATCCCGTGACCCTCCAGCCCGGCGCGACGCTCGACTTCATCGACAGCGATACGTTCACTGACCCCCTGGACCTCGCCGGGGACGTGAAGTTCAACGTCGGAACCGGGCTGTCGGTCAACCAGGAGGGCGCGATCACCGGCGTCGGCGGCTTTGAAAAGACGGGTGATGGCGAGCTGAATCTGTGGTCGCCGGTCACTCCGGACACCGATCCTCAGCCGCTGTTCAACACCTATGAGGGCAATACGCTCGTGTCGGCGGGACGGATCGTGCTGCACGGACCCGATGGGATTTCCGACGTCTCCGCCGTTACCGTGGGGGCCGCCGGCACTCTGGCGCTGTCTGCCGATATTTACGGCAACGGCGAAACGATCGGATCCCTGGCCGGCGCGGGAACGGTCGATCTCGGCACGCGTGAACTGATCGCTGGCGGCAACGACCTCTCGACGACATTCTCCGGCACGATCGTCGGCGCGGGCACTTTCGTAAAGATGGGCATCGGCACGCTTATTCTGACCGGGACCAACAGCTACGACGGCGGCACGACCATTGCCGAGGGTGCGATTGACGCGCAGGTGGCCGGAGCATTAGGCACCGGGCCGGTCGATGTCGCGGCCAACGCCGCGCTGACCCGAGCAGTTGACGAGGGCGCCAATACGGCTACCGCCTTCGTTGAGCTTTTTCATCCAACCTGCCAAGGAACGCCACTTAGGACGCTCGGCATAGAGCGCGATCTGAATAAGATCGGTCCTCGTCAGCTTTTTCTTGTTCTTGGTCCGGCACGAAGGTGTTGAAAGGACGGGCCTCGGGATGGGGGCTTGGCGATCTGAGGCGTGAGAGTTCGATTGCGCCGCGATCATCTACTGGCTGTTAATGCCACACTAACTCCTTTCATTGGCAAAACAATGTAGTGAGTTAGCCGAAGCGACAGTTTTGATGGAGAGCGGCATGCGTTCAGTGAAATTTGAAGATTATGTTCTACCCATAATGGCTGTGTTTACCTCAGCCGCTGCTGCACCATCTCTGGCGGCGGATCGCAATCAAGCTACCTTTGTCGCACCAGTCAGCGAAACGTATCGCGCAGAAGTTGTCGCTGCGATCGCCGAGCGCAATCGGCATTCGAGCGGAATTTCGCAAGCCGCGAGACGGAAAAGCTGATTGACGATTATTTCGTTCCAGACCGGTTAGACCCGATTGGAATGGGGCCGGGGAGGCCACCCGCCCGCGGCAAAAAGGAAATTCTCGCAGACTTCCTGCGGGTGGGAGAGGGGCCGCGATCGATGAAGATCAGGACCATCGAAGTCACCGTGTCGCGCGACATGGCGTGCGAAATCGGCCGGGTCTTCCTGTCCGGACCGGACGGCGCCGAACGGATCGGGCGCTTTACCGTATTGTGGCTCAAGACGACGCAAGGGTGGCGTGCGAAGATGGCCTTTTTCGCGTCCGATGGCTGGAAAGACTGATTGGCGACGGCGCGTTTGTAATCGAACTCGCCGGGTGACCGTTGATCTAGCAAAGTGCTCATTAATGTTGCGCGACAAGGCTCTTTCAGATTCGACAGGCTTTCCGATCAACGACGGGCAGTGGCGCTGCGTGACACTGGGTAGGGACCATCCTGAACGTTGTTTTCGCTTTTGGCATATCCTTCAATGAGGGATCAGCGGCACCAGCAAGTGGACATCATAGCCGCCGCCGGTCCACAGGATATGGTGCTCTTATGGCGTGTGTCACCGTGCTCGCAAAAGGCAAGGTTGGAGCGATCTTCATCGTAGATGTCGCGGCCTTGTACAGTGAGGCGCAGGCTCTCTCCAGCAGCAACGTGCATCAGACTTCGATGTCTACCGGGACAGGGGTGCCTGGCGCCAACAACACTCTTCCTTGTCGTGCTTATGCCATCGCTGCCAAGGTGTTGAGCCGTCCTTATCCAGTGCGCGATGTGATGCTCGCAGCCAGCCAAGCGCCAGGGGGCCCTAGTCATAGAGCGCGAAATAGGTGAACGGTAGCGGCGCGCCTTCAGTATCCAGCTCGTCGAGGCCTACGAACAAATCCACGTCGGCAGCGCCGTCTGCCTGCACCCACAGTCGCAACTTGAAATGGCCGGTAAGCTCAACTGGCTCATCAAAGCGGATGTCGAAATGCGCTCGGCCCGTGGAAACATCATACCGCAAAGCCAATTTGCGAGAGAGTGATTAGCTGGCAGGTCAAGATAGAGCGGAACATAATCATTGCACGCTAGCGGCCACTCTTTCTCGTTCCAACAAGGGCTATAGCTTTTCGACAGTGCCGTCGGCGCGCGTAATCGTAACCGCTTTTGAAGCTCCGCGAATTGAGGCAATTAAGCCATCTTCGATGCCATAAACAATGGTGCCGTCGACCACATAACGGTCCCCTCGGTTCAGGATCGCAGTTGGGCGCTTAACATTGTCTCGCGTGGCCTCAAGTTGCGTGCGCAATTCTACGAGCATGACCTTCCCGTCAATATCGATCGCGGCGCTCAGCGGTGTTATTGTTTCATCAACATCCTGCCAAATGCTCCTGTACCAGCTGGCAATGGCAGCTCGGCCTACCAGCTTTCCCTCGACGGGGCCCTTATCGAACTCGATGTCGGGCTTGTAAAATTCTACGAAACGCAAATCACCTGCGTTAAATGTCGCAACGTAACGCGTAAACTTCTCTCGTGTCATCGGCCCAGATGTGTCGAAATAGCCAGATCTTGCTGGGCTTTCAGGAGATTGGACGGGCAACATTTGCGTATTCGCCATGGAACTCGCCGCCAGCATTAGGAATAGTGCAATTGATCCTAGTCGCACGCTCATCTCCTGTCAGTTCTGTCCGATATTAAAGCTAAGCCATTCCAAAGGCATGGTCAACAATTCCATTGTTTTATCATCATTATTATTTCATCACTTAGATGCCGAGTTCGTCGTCGCGATGCTGACCGATAGGCAAGATGCCTCCTCGGCGTGGGGTTGAGGGCGAGCTCGATAAAGATCAACCGGGGGGATGATATGCGGCGGATTCAATTACGGGCGAGTATTGTTGCCTTGATTATCGGCTGTTTTGTCAGCGCGCAGTCGCTGGCTCAACCGACAGACCCGGCAATCAGCGAGGATGGTGGATAAAGCCTCGCCATT
>CAMLFF010000087.1 GCA_946479185.1 uncultured Sphingobium sp. | reverse complement strand
GACCACCGAGATCTACACTCTTTCCCTACACGACGCTCTTCCGATCTCATTACGCCCTGCCGCCGATCATCGGCCGGGGCAACAACTCCAGAGCCGCTCGCAAGAGCTGGCTCTCTGGACCCGGGGGGGCGTCCAGCAGGGCCCGGCGCACGAAAGTGCAGCCGGGCCTTTGGTTTTTGTGGGCTAGGGTTGAATCAGTCGATTAAAATAGGGCTTTTTCCACTATCACCAGAAAGTGATCTAGCCTGTCGCCGCTGGTAAATAGAAGTATTTCAGGTATTCAATTATGCAATTGATCCATCTTTACCGCCTGCTCTTGATATTTAGTTCACTCTCTTTGACGTTTGCCATTTTTCTTGTGAATAAGGGTGTATCCGCCTTCGACAAAGCTAATGCTTGGGCTATCGGCGCTTTCCCACATATGCCACTGATTGAATGGACCCCTCCTAACGGCTTACTCACTACAGCATCATATTTGAGCTATTTTTTAGCCTGTATTTTAATTAGTAACTTAGGTTTATATGCCACGCGATGGCTGCCTCAAGAACGTGTAGACGGAAACAGCTTACAATCCGTTGAACTAGTTAACGACACTTTCTTACCAATATATTTAGCCTACTTTTTTGTAGCACTGAGCACTACCAGCTATATCTCATTTTCATTGGTTTTTGGCATTATACTGATATTCGTCTATTGCTCTGGCAGCGCTTATTTCGATCCAATGTATGTAATTAGGGGCTACAAAATTTATTCAGCCACATCGAAAAATAACGTGAAGATATATGTTGTATCTAAGAAAATACTGAAAGATCTTAACGATCTTAGTTTCGGCAGCATGAGAAGAATTAATGATTTTACATTTATCGAAATAGGAGGGGATGATGAGCCACGTGATAGCTCGATTAAAAAATAAAAGCGTTCAGTTGTGCAAAGTTATTTCGACTGACGACGATATCATCTCATTGCCGAACCTATCTGACACCGTTAATTTTGACCCCCACTATAAACCTGAAAAGGGCCAGTGGCTAACAATCAGCGGATTTTCAAATTCGGTATATGCTATTAGCGCACTAGCGACGGACATAAATACTGCAGATTTTCTACAGCTTGACAATAAAGCTGCCGTTAACATTAAGTTCTTGTGTATTATTCAAGGTCAATATCGATTCTACCAAAGGATAGCTCCCTCCCAAATCATCGGGAAAAAGTTGTTAAAGTTGTCTGATTTTTCTATTTTGGAAAGCGAAAAGATGATCATTATAAATGACATCCCTGACGCATTTCACGATACCGCCACTGATAAATTATACTTTACCGATTTTTCGGTTTTAAAGACATTTTTTAGCAAAATTGAGGATCTCTATCGAGAAGCTACAGATGACGAAGTAAAAACTTTTCTTCAAAACGAAGTGATAAAGGCAGCACCGGATTTTACGTCTGAAAAAGTAAGCAAGCCAAACAGGCAAAGGATCGCCCTTGCTCAGCAAAAGCTAACATTCTACACAAAGCAAAATCTTGAACAACTATTGCAAGAGTTTCCAGAATACATCCAAGATGTCGAGATAACGGATGGTAGTTTTACTGTCAAAACGGACAACGACCTTAAAATGGCAATATTTTGTATTGAGGAAAGGTTTTACACAACTTCTATTAGCAAGGAAAAAAGGCTCGCAAATTCGATTTTGAAGTTGGGAGCCGTTGCATAACCCCAGTTTCAAACTGGCCAGCTTGACGAAAAATCATCACAGCTGCTTCAATGAAATTTTTGAAATCTCTTCGCGGCTAACCGCTGGCAGGGCAGATCGACCCACGGAGCAAAAAGCCCCACCCCTACTTCAGCACACGCCCTTCAGCATCGCGCGTAATGCTCTGCCCGGCACCCGCGCTCTTCTCCGCACTCTCGCCCGCCGCCGGAAGCTCAAACCGCTCCCATCCGGCACGCCCTAGCTTCTCAATCGGCTGGTAGCGGATCTTGTAATTCATCCGGTCCGAGCCTTCGACCCAATAGCCTAGATACACATAGGGCAGGCCGGAGCGCTGGGCGCGCAGGATGTGGTCGACGATGATGAAGCTGCCAAGGCCATTGCGATCCGTCCGGTCAGGATCGAAGAAGCTGTAGATCATCGAGAGGCCATCGCCCTGCTTGTCCATCAGGCAGGCGCCGATGAGCGGACCTTGGCGGCCATCAATGCCCGGCTCGCGATATTCGATCATATAGGTTTCGACCGGCGTCTGCTCGACCATGTCGGCAAAGTCGATCTCGTCCATCTCGGTCATGCCGCCATTGGGGTGGCGGGCGGCGAGGTAGCGCTGGAGCAGCGTGAACTGCTCATCGGTCGACCAGGGCTTGCAGGCGCGCACCACCAGATCGCTATTGCGGCGCACGAGGCGGCGCTGGGTGGAATTCAGCTCAAATTCGCCAGCGACGATGCGGACCGAGACGCAGGCGGTACAATCCACGCAACTGGGGCGATATGCGACATTCTGGCTACGGCGAAAACCGATGCGGCCCAGCGAGTCATTCAGTTCGGAGGCATTTTCGCCCACCAGCTCCGTGAAAACCTTGCGCTCCGTCCGCCCTGGCAAATAGGGGCATGGGCCGGCGTTGGTCATGAAGAACCGCGGAAAACGGAACGTCGCGCTCACATTGTCTCCCCACGGCCGCCACCAGGCCCAATCGTGCAAAATCGCATGCAGACTATGCCCATATCGAGCGAGTGTGAAA
This sequence comes from uncultured Sphingobium sp., assembly GCA_946479185.1. The sequence continues at coordinate 7,550 of CAMLFF010000087.1, read as the reverse complement.
AGTCCATTTACCACGCTTTCGGATGGGCCTTTCACGTTTCGCTGCGCTCGCCCTGACGTTTCCCTCTTGCATCTTGGGCCACATGAGCGAAAATACCTAACAAGCTACGGAATTTTTTAGGAGGAGAGGCGCGCGATGGTCATGCTCTCGGATGCTGAACAGGCAATGCTGGATGGCGCGCAAGGCGCCGCAACCCAAAAGGCGATGGAACTGCTGATCCGCTATGCGGATGCGCTGGGCGCCGAGCGGTTCGTGGAAACGAACAATGTCGCGGGCGTGCCCGGCTCTGCGCCCAAATGGATGAAGGACCATTATGCGGCGGATGGCGGCGATTATCGCGCCGTCTTCTCCCGCTTCGATCTGGATTCAGATGAGGTTGTGGACGTGCCGCGCATGAACGCCTTCTCCTGCCATTTACAGGGCGGCATGGACCCGACCCTGTGGGAAGAGCAGGGCATGGACGAGGCGGCCTTCGCCAATTTCCAGTCCGATGAGGCCGAGGTGGCGAGCCACGGCATCCAGATTCTCAAGACCTGCACGCCCTATCTCGCTGGCAATGTGCCGGTGATGGGCGAGCATTGCGCCTGGATGGAATCGAGCGCGGTGGTGTTCGCCAACTCGGTGATCGGCGCGCGGACCAATTGCGAGGGGCGCGAATCCACCAGTAGCGCCATGCTTGCCAAGCGCGTGCCGGACTGGGGCTTCCACCGCGACGAGTATCGCAAGGGCCAGCATCATGTCGATGTGCAGGTGCCGGTCGACAGCATCTTCGAATGGGGCATGCTCGGCTATTTTGTGGGCGATGCAGTGCAGGATACCATCCCCGTGATCACCGGCAATATCAGCGAGCAGAGCCTCATCCGCCACAAGCATTTTGGCGCGGCGGCGGCGTCATCCGGCGGCGTTGAAATGTATCATATGGTCGGCATCACGCCCGAGGCGCCAACGCTGGAGGTCGCCTTTGGCGGCGCGGCGAAGGGTGAGCGGTTCGTTTATGACAGCGCGGCCCGGCGACGCATCTATGATCTGCTCAACAGCGTGGGGCAGAGCGAAGATGTCGATTATGTCATGCTCGGCTGCCCGCACTATTCCATCGAGCAGATTTCGCAGGCCGCAGCGCTCATTGAAGGGCGCAAAGTGCATGAGAACAGCGCCTTGTGGGTGTTCACCAGCCGCGCGGTGAAGGCGACGGCAGACGCCAATGGCTACACCAAGATTTTGCGCGATGCGGGCGCCTTTTTGATGACCGACACTTGCTCGGCGATCAGCCAGGCGGTGCCAAAGGGCACGAAGGTCGCGGCGCTCGATAGCGCCAAGCAGGTCCATTATCTGCCCGCGATGATGGGCATTGAAGGCAAATATGGCACGACGGCGGACTGTATCGACGCCGCCTGCACCGGAAAATGGAGAGGAAAACTCGCATGACGCAGGTTTTGGACAAACCCCGCATCGTCATCACCGGCCGCAAGGTCGTGGGCGGCGTCGCTGAAGGTGAAGCGCTGGTGACGTTGGAAACGATCTCCGGCTGGGGCGGCGTGAACCCCGCGACCGGCACGGTGATCGAGAGCAGGCATGAGCTCAAGGGCCAGAGCTTTGCGGGCAAGGTGCTGGTGTTCCCCGGCGCGAAGGGCTCGTCTGGCTGGTCCAGCATTTTCCACATGGCCAAGCTGCGGGGCATGTCTCCGGTGGCGATGGTGTTTAACATCATGACCACAAAGGCTGCGCTGGGCGCTGTGGTGATGCGCACGCCGACCGTGACCGAGTGCGACAGCGATCCGCTCGACCATATCCGCACCGGCGACTGGGTGCGCGTGGATGGCGATGCAGGCACGATCTCCGTGTGGGATCGCAAGCCGGGCTGAGTTTATCCGCGCGGGTGGAGCGCCACGATGGTTGAGGCCAAGCGCTCCACCTCCGCCCGATCATGGCTGACATAGAGGATTGGCAGCTTCAGCTCGTCCCGCACACGCTCGATGACGCGCAGGATTTCCTCGCGGCGGGCGGCGTCGAGCGAAGAGAGCGGCTCATCCATCAGGAGGAAGCGCGGGCCGCTGAGTAAGGCGCGACCGATGGCTACGCGTTGCGCCTCCCCGCCCGAGAGCGAGCGCGGCCAGCGATCCAGCAGATGCGCGATGCCGAGGAAATCGATCGCCTGATCGAGCGTCATCCAGCGGCTTTCCGGCGCGGCGAGCCGCCAGCCATAGAGCAGATTATCCCGCACGCGCTTGTGCGGGAAGAGCCGGCCATCCTGAAACACATAGCCCGCCCGGCGCTGCTCTGGCGCGAGGTTGACGCCGGTCGCATCATCGAACAGCAGCACGCCATCAACCGCAATGCGGCCCCGGTCCGGTCGCAACAGCCCCGCAACCATGTTCAGCACGGAGCTTTTGCCAGCGCCGGAGGGGCCGAACAGCGCGGTGACGCCGCCATCGCTGGCGAGCGAGAGCGCGATATGCGCCTCGCCCAGCCGCCGCTGTATCTCGATCTCAAAGGACATGGCCGCCCTTCCCCAAGCCAGAGCGGCGCGCGAGCCATTCCGAGATGATGAGCGCACCGAGGGAAAGCACGACAGCGATGATGGCAAGTCGCGTGACCGCCGCCTCATTGCCCGGCAATTGCAGCGCGCCATAAATCGCCAGTGGGATCGTCTGCGTTTCGCCCGGAATGTTGGAGACGAAGGTGATCGTCGCGCCAAACTCGCCGATGGAGCGAGCGAACCCCAGCACCGCGCCTGCCAGCAGGCCGGGCCGGGCGAGCGGGAGCGTGATGGTGAGGAAGCTGCGCCAAGGCGATGCGCCCAGTGTGCGGGCAGCAGCCTCAAGGCGCGGATCAACCGCCTCGATGGAAAGCCGCATCGCGCGCACCATCAGCGGCAGCGCCATGATCGCCGCAGCCAGCGCCGCGCCCGTCCAGCTGAACATGAAGGTGAAGCCCAGCCATTCCGCCAGCCAGCGCCCCAACGGGCCATTATTGCCAAAGGCGATCAGCAGCAGCCAGCCAGTCACGACCGGCGGCAGCACGAGCGGCAGATGCACCAGCGCATCGAGCAGGATCTTGCCGGGGAAGCGCCCGCGCGCCAGCAGCCATGCGAGCGCGAAGGCAATGGGCATGGTGAGCAGCACCGCAACGCCGCTCACCTTGAGCGAGAGCGTGATAATCTCCCATTCAGCGGCTGTCATCGCACTACAAAACCACGACGCGCAAAAATGGCCTTACCCTCGCGTGAGAGCAGGAAGCGGCGGAAGGCCTCGGCCTCCGGGTGCTTTGATGCTCTGAGCGTGGCGATTGGGTAAGTGATCGGCGCATGACTGGCGGGCGGGAATGTGCCGATAATGCGCACCTTGCTGGAGGCGCGCGCATCGGTGGCGTAAACAATGCCGAACGGCACCTCCCCGCGCTCGACAAGCAACAGCGCCGCGCGGACATTTTCAGCAGGCGCAATGCTGCCTTGCACACTCGCCCAGACTCCCAGGTTGGTGAGCGCCTGCCTGCCATATTTCCCCGCCGGAACCGCGACGGGATCGGCCATCGCCAACCGACCATTGCCGAGCGCGCGGGCGAGCGGAAAATTGCGCGCGATGCGCAGGCTGGCACGGCTGCTGGTGGGCGCGATCAGTACGAGCTGGTTGCGCAGAAATGGCGCACGTGTGCCGGGCTTGAGACGGCCCTTGGCGGCGACATGGTCCATCCATTGCTCATCGGCGGAGATGAAAAGATCAGCCGGCGCACCCGCCTCGATCTGCCGGGCCAACGCCGATGATCCGGCGAAGGAAAGCACAGGCCGCGCATGTTGGCGCGAGGCCCAGACCTTGGCAGCATCAGTCATCGCCTCCTGCAAGCTCGCGGCGGCGAGCACGAGCGGGCCGCGTGGCTGCGCCTGCGCTGGGCTAGTGGCGAGCAGCAGGGCGAGGAGGAAATGGGAGACTGTGCGCAGGGAAGAGAACATGGGTGATCCGTTAAGCTATAGCCCGACGTATACAGGTTTGGCGCTGGGTCGCAAAGATTTGGTGTCCGTGATACCCTGAGAACTGCGCTAATATGCTTCCGCATCTCGAGACTTCTGGGGGAAGCTTATGGACGATTGGATTCTTGCCGGTCTGGGAGCGTGGCTGGGAAATCGCTGGTTCGGCTCATGGTTTAAACGCCACCCAAAAATTGCATGGGCCTTTTTTGCGATTGGGACTGCGTTGGCAGTTGCCGTGTTGACCTTCGTCGACTGACGGGTACTTCCTCCATTTCCGACCTAGTGCTCGCAACAGATCCGGAATGAAAGCGAGGTTCCTCTCAAACCTCATCCCAGCGTAGGCTGGGATCTATCGGCGTCAGAGGACGAGGTCTCAAGTTTACCGCCAATCACGATTGCTTTATGCCATATCGCACTGTTGCGCACCGCCGCCACAGATGCCAGCCTTCGCTGGCATGACGTTGATTTTAATGGCGTTCTAGGCGCTGACCCCTCACCCCTTCTGGCTCACCCTTGGCGCCGCCAGCATCGCTGCCGCCAGCGCCGTCTGGTCCGGGCAGTCCGATGCGCCGCTCAGCCGCGCCTGCAGGGATCGGTAGTGCTTCAGCACCGCCTCCCCCGCCGCCGTCACCCGCGCCCCGCCGCCGTGGGAGCTGCCGGGTGATGTCTCCACCAGCGGATCGCGCCAGCAGCGGTTCATCGCATCGACCAGCAGCCAGGCACGGCGGTAGCTCATGCCCATTGCGCGGCCTGCGCCGGAGATGGAGCCATGCTCGGCAATCGCGTCCAGTAAATCAGCCTTGCCCGGCCCCATCGCAATCTCATCCCCGCAGAACAGCTGGATCTTGAGTTTGATGGGCGATGGCTCGGTCATCGATCAGCGAACAAACGTCAGGCCAGTTCCACCGGCGTCACGTCATAGCCGCTTTCGGCCAGCGCAATCATCAGCCGCTGGCGATGGGCTTCATCGCGCGTCTCGCACTCGACATCGAGGCTGAGGCCCTTCGCCGGAAGATTGGTGAAGATGCGCTGATGTGAGAGCTCCAGGATGTTCACCGCTTCCTGGTCGAAGATGCGCGCGACATGGAAGAGCGCGCCGGGGCGATCCTGCATGATGATGCGCAACCGTGCGAGGCGACCCGAGCGGGCGAGATCACGCAGCAGCACGTTCGCCAGCAGTCGCGTATCGATATTGCCGCCACACAGCACGAGGCCCACGGTCTTGCCTGCAAACATCGCCTTATGCTCAAGCAGCGCGGCAAGCCCGGCGGCGCCTGCGCCCTCGACCACGGTCTTCTCGATCTGCAGCAGCATGGCCACCGCCTGCTCGAGCGCACGCTCCGTCACCAGCACCACATCATTGGAAAGCGCGGAGACGAACCGGCGGGTCAGCGTGCCCGGCTCCTTCACCGCAATGCCCTCGGCCAGCGTGTCGCCATCGCACGGCAGGCTCGCCTGCTTGATGACATCATACATGGAAGGGTAAAGCTGCGCCTGAACGCCAATCAGTTCGATATCGGGCTTGAGGCCGCGCGCTGCGGTCGCCATGCCGGAGAAGAGCCCGCCGCCTCCGATGGGGATGACCAGTGTGTCGATATCCGGCGCATCTTCCAGCATTTCCAGCGCGACAGTGCCCTGCCCCGCGATGATGTCCGCCTCGTCAAAAGGATGCACAAACGTTAGGCCGCGCTCGGCTTCCAGCAGCCTGGCATGGGCATAGGCATCCTCGAACTTCTCGCCCTCCAGCACTACGGTCGCGCCATGGCCCTCGGTCTGCATCACCTTCACGATTGGCGTCGTCAGGGGCATCACGATGGTGACAGGCACGCCTAGCCGCGCGCCATGATAGGCGAGGCCCTGCGCATGATTGCCAGCAGACGCCGCGATGACGCCCTTTGCGCGCGCTTCATCGCTCAGCAGCAGCAGGCGATTGAGCGCGCCGCGCTCTTTGTAGGCAGCAGTGAACTGATGGTTCTCGAATTTGAGATAAACGGTCGCACCAGTAATCTGTGAGAGCGTCTTGCTCACCAGCGTCGGCGTGCGCAGGATCGAGCCGGAAATGCGCGCAGCCGCCGCGCGTACATCAGCGAGGGAAACCGGCAGCGCATCAGCAGTGCCAGTCAGCGTGGGGGCCATCGCGGGCGCCACTTGGTCGATCCTGTTCATGGCGCTCGCCCCTACTCCCATCTGGCGTATCCTGCAAACAGGCTCTATGCCCGCGCTATGGCAAAAATCGCGTTTATCGGGTTGGGCGTAATGGGTGGGCCAATGGCCGGCCATCTCGCCGCAGCAGGGCATGAGCTTTCGGTCTTCAATCGCTCGATGGGCAAGACACAGGCCTGGGTGGACAGGCATGGCGGCACGGCTGCTGTGAGCCCCGCGCAGGCGGCGGAAGATAGCGAGATCGTTATCAGCTGTGTTGGCACGGATGATGATCTCTCCGCCGTCACCATCGGGCGGGATGGCGCCTTCCGCACGATGAAGCCCGGCGGGCTGTTTGTGGACCACACCACCGTCTCCGCCAAGATCGCGCGGCAACTGGCGGAAGAGGCCAGCAATCGCGGACTGCACTTCGTCGATGCGCCCGTCTCGGGCGGGCAATCCGGCGCGGAAGCGGGCAAGCTCTCGGTCATGTGCGGTGGTCGTGAAGCGGCTGTCGCGGCGGCGCGGCTGGTGATGCAATGCTATGCCGCGCGCATCGTGCATTGCGGAGAAGCGGGCGCGGGCCAGGCAACCAAGATGGTCAACCAGATTTGCATTGCAGGCGTGCTTGAGGGCGTGAGCGAAGCGCTGCGGTTCGCGCAGGCTGCAGGGCTGGACCTCGGCAAAGTCTATGAGGCAATTTCCGGCGGCGCAGCGCAGAGCTGGCAGATGGATAATCGCTGGCAGAGCATGAGCGAGGACAGGTTCGACTTCGGATTTGCCGTCGAGTGGATGCGCAAGGATTTAGGGCTAGCGCTTGATGAAGCCAAGGCGCTAGGCGCGACGCTGCCCATGACGGCGCTGGTCGACCAATATTATGCGGAAGTGACTGCACTGGGCGGGGGCAGACAGGATACGAGCGCATTGGTGAGGCGTCTGCGCAAGCCATGATCGTTCGTAAAAAGCTGGTTGCGCTGGCGGTAGCGCTGCTCATTGCCACGCCTGCCGTCGCCACCGGGCTGATCGACAATGTGAACGGCCTCACCGTGGATGAGACCGGCGAGCTGGTGCATTTCACCGGGCTGGTCGTCGACAATGACGGGCGCGTGCAGCGCCGCCTGTCACGCGGCGACAAGCGCCCGGAACGGCCTGACTTTCGCTATGATGGCAAGGGCCGCACGCTCATCCCCGGCATGATCGATGCGCATGGGCATGTGATCGAGCTTGGTTTTGCGCGGCTCAATCTGGACCTGAGCGGGGCCACCTCGCTTGAGGATGCCAAGCAGAAGATCGCCACCTTCGCCGCCGCCAATCCGGGCCGCCCGTGGATCATCGGCTCAGGCTGGAACCATCAGGCATGGGGCCTCGGGCGCTTCCCGACCGCTGCGGATCTGGCCGGACTGGCTGGCAACCGCCCGATCTGGCTGGAGCGGATCGATGGTCA
>CAMLFF010000086.1 GCA_946479185.1 uncultured Sphingobium sp. | reverse complement strand
CTGCGGAACCAGTCGAACGCCGTTCCCTGCCCTGTCTGATAGGGATTTTCCCGGTCATTCACGAAATGCCCTTGGGTGAACTCGTTGAAGTGGCGGTTCAGCATCTGCACCGGATAATCCCGCGCATATTGCTCGGCATCCCCAAGCCCACGGAACGGCAGCTCCCAAGGGGCTTTCTGCTCGGTCGCATAGTCGACCTGATGGTCGATATTGCGCCCTCGCTCGATCATGAGAACCTTGAGGCCAGCCTCCGTCAGCTCCTTGGCGGCCCATCCTCCCGTGATGCCGGAGCCCACGATGATCGCATCGAATTGGGTGCTTGCTTCAGCCATTAGCCAAACTCCACGGCTGTCCAGTCGCTCGACCAGGCGCGATCACCCGGTCGAAGCGGAAGATCGGGATCGAACCTGCCCGGCACGAGTTCATAGCGCAGCTCTCGGGATGCGCCGATCTGCGAGGTATAATAGCCAGTCAGGATGAGCCCCTTGATGGCGACCCAAGGTGACCATGGCGCCCCCCGGACCATGGCTTCCGCATCGATCTTGGCGAGAATGTCGGAACCCTCGGCTGGCGTTCGCTTGCAAAAATCCCCGTTCGCGGCCTGATCGAGCCTTCTCTCGAGCCACGGCAGGTAGCGCAGAGAGCCGTCGCGGCGCGTGAAGGCGCTCAGCGCCGGCGTAATCGCGCCGCTCGCCACAGGGGCTCTCGTACCGGACAGGCCGTGCGCCAGAGCAAGGATGACGAAATCGCCTGTGCCAACGTCCCGCGCGCCGGGTGTGTCGGTGCGCGGGATGACCAACTCAGCCACCTCCGCCATCATCGCTCTCGCCCGCTCGCTGGGTGCATCATCTTCATCCAACTCGCTCAGGCGCACTCCCGCGACCGGCACGCCAACGCACAACGCCAGCAGCGCAGCCGCTCCCAGGAAATCCCGCCGACCCCAAGGTGCGCCTTCGCTCATGTTTCAATGCCCATAATCTGTCGATTGAGCGCGCGGTCGGCACCGCCAGCGGCGAAATCATCGAACGCATAGTCTGTCACATGGATGATATGGCGGGCAATGAACGGTGCGCCTTCCGCTGCGCCCTGCTCGGGGTGCTTGAGCGCACATTCCCACTCGAGCACGGCCCAGCCGGGAAAATCATATTGCGCGAGCTTGGAAAAGATGCCCGGAAAATCGACCTGCCCATCGCCCAGCGACCGGAAACGGCCGGGCCGATCTACCCACGACTGATAGCCGCCATAGACGCCCATCCGGCCATTGGGGCGGAACTCGGCATCCTTGATATGAACGCATTTGATGCGCTCATGATAAATGTCGAGAAACGCCAGATAGTCGAGCTGTTGCAGCACGAGATGTGAAGGATCGTAAAGAATATTGGCGCGGGGATGATTGCCGACGCGATCGAGGAACATCTCGAACGTCACGCCGTCGTGGAGATCCTCGCCCGGATGGATTTCGAAACCGATGTCCACGCCCTGCTCGTCGAAATGGTCCAGGATCGGCTTCCAGCGCCGCGCCAGTTCGTCGAACGCGTCTTCGACCAGCCCCGTTGGGCGCTGGGGCCAGGGATAGACATAAGGCCAGGCCAGCGCGCCTGAGAAGCTGGCATGGGCGCTCAGGACCGGACGTTCGTCGGAGAAGATGCAAACGACTGGCTCTGGTCCGCTAGCTGTCTGAAGCGGCATCGTCGCTTCTTGGGGACTTTGCGGTCATTCCCATCCGCGTCGCTGAACGACCGTTTGGGACAGAACCTGACGTTAGCGAACTTGCTCCTGCCATGACTTTGCGCGCGAACAGCGGATCGTTAGGCGACCTGCAGGCTTCGGGAAACGCCCGCAGACGAACTGTCGTTCGCGCGGGTCAAAGGTTGGCGAGTGCAGTGGATCGGCCCACCAAGCGTCGTGCTCAGCTCCGGCCCCCAACAGCCAACAGACGCGCGCGCCGGCGAGGTGTGCCGCCCACTACGCGCTTATAGGCAGTGCCGAACGAGCTTTCTGATTTATACCCGAGCGAGCGGGCGACTGTCCCCATCGCGTCGCCGCGCGACAGGCTGCGTCCAGCGAGCAGCATCCGCCAGCGAGTGAGATATTCGATAGGTCCTTCGCCGACCAATTGCTTGAATCGCGCCGCGAAAGTGGATCGCGGTAATTGCCGCCCCGACCTGCCTGTCAGAGAGCGCAGACACCCAACCGACATCCATTCCTTCGCCCAGGTGAAGGCGTAGCGCCTGGGCTGCAAGCGAAAATTGCGGTCAGCCTGGATAATGGGATGGAGATCAGCAACGTAGCCGCCTGGAAGACCTACAGCCTCAACCAGACCTTCGATTCCGATTTCACGCCGTCCGACTATCTCAATCGCAACGCGATGCGCAGCAGCTACGATCAGTTCTCCAACGAATTGCGGATCGCGCTACCCGCAGAGAATGTCCTGAGCGGTCAGGTCGGCCTGTATTATTTCAACTCCACCAACAATTTCGCAGGCGCGCGCGGCGGCAATTCCGGTTTGCCGTCATTCGTCACCGGCGGGTTCCCATTCTGCGTTGGCGCTCCGGTCACCGCGGGGCCACCGCCTGCTTGCGGCACAAGCAATCTCTATTTTCTCGGGCAGGATTATACCGCCCGGAACAGCAGTGAAAGCTATGCAGCATTCGGCCAGCTCAGCTACCGTGTCACAGAACAGCTCAAGCTGATCGCTGGCGGTCGTGTCACGCACGACAATGTCAGCCTGCGGTTGCGGGAGAATGAGAATTCCTACTTCGTGACGCTGGGTGTGCCGAATAACAGCTTTGACGGGCGCGCCAAGAACACCAATTTCAGCTGGAAGGTCGGGCTGGACTGGGAAGCATCCCCGACGACGCTGATCTATGGCTTCTATGGTCATGGCTATAAGGGCCCCGGCTTCTCCAACGCGTCGCCAGGACCCAGCGCTAATCTTGCTGTCGATCCCGAAATCTCCAAGGGTGGGGAAATCGGCATCAAGCAATCCCTGTTCGATCGCCGCCTGAACGTCAGCCTGTCCGCATTTCATACGAAATTCGATGATCTTCAGGTTCAGGCATTCAACGCTGCCTTGCAGACGATCACCCTGTCGAACGCTGCAAAGGCAACGACCCAAGGCGTTGAGTTCAGTGTTCAGGCCCGTCCGCTGCCGGGGCTGACGATTACGGGCGCCGCCACGCTGGTTGATGCCAAATATGACAGCTATCCGGGCCGCGAATGCTATCCGGGGCAGGTTGCAGCAAGCTGCACGGCGAACGGCACCTTCGACGTTTCTGGCCGCCGCGTTCCACAATCGGCACAGTTCACGTCCGTTGTTTCGGCCGACTATGAGCATGTGCTTAGTGGCAGCCTAAAAGCCGGTATTGGCGGCAGCTTCTATCACCGCTCATCGCTGCTGAGCGAATATGCACCCGGAGCGACCATCCCGGCATGGGATACGTTCGACGCCAATATCGGCATCCGCAGCGATCGCTGGAACCTCTCGCTGTTCTGCAAGAATTGCTTCAACGAGATCCGTCCGGTCTCGATCGAAGTGGAAGCCGGAGACGGAATCAACGCCGGAGCGCTCACGCTGGTCCAGCGCTGGAGCTATGATGCGGTTCGTGCGGTTGGCGTTCGCCTGGGCGTCGACTTCTGATGACTGCAACGGACCAGACCTCGACGTGATCGCTCAGCGCATGTCATGGCGGGTCTGGTCCCACGCTGGAGAGGCAAGATGAGCAAGCGCCTGCGAATGGGCATGATAGGGGGCGGACCAGGCTCCTTCATTGGTCCTATTCATCGCATCGCCGCAGAGTTGGATCGCGAGATCGAGCTGGTTGCAGGCGCTTTCTCGTCCGATGCTGCCCGCTCATCGGCGGCTGGCGATTACTACCGGATCGATCCGGACCGCGCCTATGCCGACGTGGCAGCGATGCTCGCAGCGGAAAAGGCACGGCCCGACGGGGTGGACTTTATTTCCGTTGTCAGCCCCAATCATCACCATTTGCCTGCCGCCCGTGCGGCGCTGGAGGCTGGCTTTCCGGTGATCAGCGACAAGCCGATGACCGCCACGTTGGACGAAGCGCGGGAACTTGCGGCCGTGCTGGAGCACGCCAAGCTGCCTTACGGTCTTACCTATACCTATTCGGGCTATCCAATGGCCCGTGAAGCGAAGGCGCGGATTGCCGCCGGTGAACTTGGCACCATTCGCAAGGTCGTTGTGGAATATTCGCAGGGCTGGCTCGCCGAGCCAGCGCAGGGCAAGCAGGCCGAGTGGCGGGTTGACCCTGCTCGCGCCGGACTGGGTGGATGCATCGGCGACATTGGCGTCCATGCCTTTCACCTGGCTGAATTTGTCACCGGTCTTCGCGTGACACAGATCATGCCCGATCTGGCTGCCGTCGTTCCCGGACGCCTTCTCGATGACGACTGCACGGTGCTGCTCCGCTTTGAAAATGGCGCGCGCGGTGCGCTGCTAGCCAGCCAGATTGAAGTGGGCGAACTGAATGGTGTTCGGATACGGGTTTATGGAGACAAAGCCGGCCTCTCCTGGCAGCAGGAGGAGCCGAACAGCATGCTGCTCAAGCACCTTGACGGGAGAATGGAGGTCTTGCGGGCTGGCACGCCCCAAACGCACGCCAGCGTGCGCACACCCGGCGGTCATCCGGAGGGCTATCTTGAGGCCTTTGCCAATCTGTACCGAGATTTCGCAAAGCTCCTGCGTGGCGAACCCGGCTCCTTGCTGCCCGGCCTGACCGATGGTCTGCGGGGCATGACATTCATCGACACCGCCGTTCGAGCCAGCGCTTCACAGTCCGGCTGGGTTGCGCTGCAATGTGAGTCAGGAGTGAGCGAAGCATGAAGACGATCAAGGGGCCAGCGATATTCCTCGCCCAGTTCGCTGGGGACGCCCCTCCGTTCAACAGTCTGGCGGCGATTGCAGATTGGGTGGCCGCACTCGGCTACAAGGGCGTGCAGATTCCCAGCTGGGATGCGCGCCTGTTCGATCTCGACCGCGCTGCCCCCAGCCAGGATTATTGTGACGAGATCAGCGGGATGCTGGCGGAGAAAGGCTTGGCCATCACCGAGCTTTCTACGCATCTTCAGGGCCAGCTTGTCGCGGTCCACCCAGCTTATGATGCCCAGTTCGACGGGTTCGCGGCGCCAGCTGTGCGTGGCAACCCGATGGCGCGGCAGGCCTGGGCGGTGGATCAGGTCAAGAAGGCCGCCATCGCGAGCCGTCGGCTTGGCCTGACCGAAGCTGTCGGTCGCGCCAATTGAGCCGGACTATCAGCGACGCGCCATTTCTGGCCGTTTCTCAATGCGGTTTTTCTTTCTGAGGGCCGTTCTACACTCACAGCAATCCTATTCCGCCTAGATCAAGTTCCTAAGACCTGCCGAAAGTGAAATCTTACGGCGACAAAGCAAAGCTATATTGCCCATATAATCTCTATTGAATAAGTAGAGATTTCTTCGGGACGCGATTGGCTATCGCGTTCTGCAAGGCGGTTCGACGATGCAACCGCTTTGCCAGCACGGCCCGCGGCTTTTGAAGGGATGCAGCTTGCTCCGCGTCAACAACGGCTAAAGCGCACGATGCTAAGGCGACCACGCCCGGGATCGTGTTCCCCCCAACCAATTGGGGAAATGACGATGCGCCATATCATAGACTCTCCATAGCATCTGGGCGCGCCTTGCGCCTCGGGAAACTCCCGTCTGCTCCAGATCGCAGGCTCCATCCGTTCGTCTCGCCGCTTTGCGGTGGCGCGGGGCCGTGCCCTCACATCGCCGTAACGCATTCAACATGCTTTGCGAATGGCGATCCCATGCCTTCGAGCCTCCCGCGACCGCCGTGACATAATGACACAGGGAAATTCGTGAAAAATCATAGCAATACCATTGTCAGGCGGCGACGCCTCCTGTTGCTGTCCGTCGCTTGCCTTACGACGCTTCTGTCCACGTCAGCTTTCGCGGCGGATGCTTCTGCCTCGGCTGTTGCGGCCGATGATGAGAGCGCGGGCGATGCCATCGTCGTGACCGCGCGCCGCCGCGACGAAGATGCGCAGGACGTGCCGATCGCACTCAGTGTCGTCAGCGCGGACACGCTCGAGAAGACCGGCAACTTTACCTTGGGGCAGGTGCAACAACTTGTGCCAAGTTTGCAGGTGTTCAGCTTCAATCCACGCAACACCAACGTCAACATTCGTGGTCTCGGCGCCAATGTCGCGCTCACCAACGACGGGCTGGAGAATGGCGTCGGCTTCTATCTCGACAATGTCTATTATGGTCGCCCCGGCCAGTCGCAATTCGACCTCGTAGATCTCCAGCAGATCGAGGTGTTGCGCGGCCCGCAGGGCACGCTGTTCGGCAAGAACACGACGGCGGGCGCGATCAATATCACCAGCCAGGCGCCCAGCTTCACGCCCGAATTCTTTGGCGAGGCTACCGGCGGCGACTATGGCTATCATCAGGTCCGGGGGTCGATCTCCGCGCCGATCATCGCCGACAAAATGGCCTTCCGTCTCTCGATTGCAGATACGCACCGTGACGGCTTCCTCACCAATGTCCACGACGGTTCGCGGGCGCAGGATTATGATAATGTCTCGGTTCGCGGCCAGTTGCTGGTCAAGCCGGCAGACAGCCTCTCGGTCAAGCTGATCGCGGATTACTCGAAGCAAACTCAGCGTTATGTGCTGAACATTCCGGTCGCCTATTTCACCAATTACGACAGCGGTGTGGCCATCGCCAACAATGTGGTGCTGCGTGCCGCGCGGGCGGGTTACGCGCTGCTGCCCGGCGATCCCTTCGCCCGCAAAGGCGATTCCAACAGTCCCTATCAGGCTTTCATGAAAAGCTACGGCGTATCCGGGCAGGTCGACTGGGACCTTGGTCCAACTTTCCTGGGCGATGTCGCGCTCACCTACGTCACCGCCTATCGCTGGTGGAACTGGGATCCGGCGAACGACGGCGACGGCACCGGCCTGCCGGTGACGACCAAGGCGCAGCAGGCCAACCGTCAACGCCAGTTCAGTCAGGAGCTACGTCTCGCCTCCACCGGCACCAACCGTATCGAATGGATCGTGGGTGCCTATTATTTCTGGCAGACTGTGCGCGGTTACGGCGCATCGGCCTATGGATCGGCAGCTCCTAACTGGAACCTGCCTGCTGTCGACCCGCTGATCTCCAATGCAGCGCTGAACGGGTTCGAGGCCAACAGCTATTCGGAGCCGGTGACCAAAAGCTACGCGCTGTTCGGCCAGGCAAGCTGGAAAATCACGGATGCGCTGAGTTTAACCGGCGGCCTTCGCTACACGCATGAGGACAAGAGCGGCGTCTACCGCCAATATTGGGTGGCGGGCACCGACCTTTCCACACTCCCGACCGCGACGGCCGCCGCGGCCACAGCGATCCGCAATCAGTTCAACCCCCGCACCAGCTACAGCATCGGGATCAAGGATGACAGCGTCTCCGGCCTCGCCACGCTGAGCTGGAAGGTCGCATCGGACGTCCTTCTCTACAGCTCTTATTCGCGCGGCAACAAGTCGGGCGGGCTCAATCTCACCAACATCCCGACCGGTGCCGTCGCGCAGGTCAAGCCAGAGACGGTCGACAATTTCGAACTCGGCCTCAAGAGCCAGTTTCTGGACAAGGCACTGACATTCAATCTGGCGGGCTATTGGACCGAGGTCAGCGATTATCAGACTGCGATCACCGAAATTAGCCCGGTCGGCGTTGGCATCCAATATATCTCGAACATCCCCAAGGTGCGTTCCCGCGGCATCGAGGGGGACATCGCCTACAGCCCCAGCAAATGGGTGAGCCTGACCGCATCCGCCTCCTATGTCGAGGCGACCTACCGCAGCTATACCAACGCTCCGCAGGCACCCGAAAACAACGCCGCGCTTGCGCCGACCCAGAACCTGACCGGCACGCAACTGCCCGGCGTTCCGAAGTTCACTTACTCGCTGGGTGCCGATGTGGCGCAGCCGGTGGGGGATGGGGCGGTCGAGGTCTATGGCCATGCCGATTTCTCGCACCGATCGACCTTCAACACCTCGTCCAGCAACAGCCATTATGCGCAGGTGCCGGGCTATGGCCTACTTAATGCGCGCATCGGCGTGCGGAGCGAGGATGGCCGCTGGGATGTGTCTTTCTGGGCGCGCAACCTGACCAACACCGACTATTTCCAGGCGCTCAGCGCGAGCCCCATCGGCACCGTCACCGGCACGATCGGCGACCCGCGCACCTTTGGCGTCACCCTCAAGACCAGATTGTGAGGCAGCAGATGGCGACGATCTATCCTTCGCAGCGGCGGGAGCGGGCAAAGCGCCCTCCCACCGTTTCCCAACGCCCAGCAGAGGTTCGGTTGAGCGGCTGGCGGTTAGCGGGATTCTCCTCGCTCGCGGTGCCCATTGCAGCGGCGCAGATGCCGCTCGCGGTCCATTTGCCTGCTATTTATGCACAGCATTTCGGCCTGTCGCTGGCGATGATCGGCGCCATCTTTCTGGGTGAGCGCCTCTGGGGTGCGGTGGCCGATCCGCTGATCGGTGCGCTCAGCGATCGGACCCGCAGCCGCTTCGGTCGCCGCCGTCCGTGGATTTTCGCGGGTGCGCTCCTTTTCGGCCTGTCGTCCGTCGCGCTCTTCTTCCCAAGCGCGTCACTCGTCACGCCCGCTTATCTGGGGCTGGCGCTGTTCGTGCTCTATCTCGGCTGGTCGATGATGCAGATCCCGTATCTCGCATGGTCGGGCGAGATTTCCGGCCATTATCATGAGCGTACGCGCGTCGCGACATTCCAGACCGTCGCTACCGCCGTCGCACTGCTTGTCGTACTGATCCTGCCCACGATCATCGACCAGTTCGATCCGGGCGACGGTGCGCTTAAGCTGGCGACAATGGGCGCTGTGGTGCTGCTAACCCTGGGCATCACCCTGCCGCTGGCGCTGCGAGCCTTCCCCGAAGCCGTGGCTGCCCGGCGAGACGCACGCGAGCCGCTCCGCCGTACGCTGGCTGTCGTCTTTGGCGATCCGCTGCTGCGCCGTGTCCTGCTCTCCGATCTGGCCGTCACGGTGGGGCAGAGCACCCGTGCGGGCCTGATCGTCTTCTTCGCCACCTTCTACATGGGCCTGCCACAGTGGGCGAGCGGCCTCTATCTCTTTCAGTTCATCTTCGGCATCGTCGCCGGCCCGATCTGGGCGCAGATCGGCTATCGCATCGGCAAGCATCGCGCAGCGGTGACCGGCGAGATCGCGCAGGTCGTTATCAATCTTGGACTGCTGTTCGTGGTGCCCGGCCAGTTGGGCCTGCTGCTGGTGCTGACCGTGGCGCAGGGTCTTGCGCAGGGATCGGGCAATCTCATGCTTCGCTCAATGGTCGCCGATGTTGCCGACGAAAACCGCTTGCGCACTGGCGAGGATCGCACCGCGCTCTTCTTCTCCGCCTTCAGCGTCTCGGCCAAGGCCGGCGCGGCGATAGCGGTTGGCATCGCATTGCCGCTTGTCGGTTGGCTCGGATTCAATCCGCAGGCTGCCAGCAACACATCTGAAGCATTGAATGGGCTGCTGTACGTCTTCGCGCTCGGCCCCACCATCGCACATCTGCTTTCCGCTTGGCTGATCCACGGGTTTCCGTTGGACGAGGCCCAGCACACCCAAATTCGCCGTGCCCTTGACGAACGCGACGCAGCTTCCGTCGCGCTCCGCCCTGTGGCCGCCGAATAACCCCTCCCACCCCCCCCAAGGAGACAGGACATGACTGACCAAATTCATAATTTCATCAACGCAGCGGACGCTGAAAGCTCGCTCGATATCGTTCCGGTCGCGGGTCGCATTGGAGCGGAGGTCCGGGGCGTCGCGCTCTCGGGCGATCTCGATCCCGTCACACTGGCGGCGGTGCGCAACGCGCTGCTCCGACACAAAGTGATTTTCTTCCGTGATCAGGATGCGCTCACCGACCAGCGGCACGAGGATTTTGCTGCGCTGCTCGGCGCGCCGGTAGCGCATCCGACAGTGCCAGTAGCAGAGGGATCGCGTTACCTGCTCGAACTGGATTCGAAGGAGGGCTATGCCGCGTCGAGCTGGCATACTGACGTCACCTTCGTCGATGCATATCCGCAGGCGTCCATCCTGCGCGCGATCAATGTGCCGAAGGCTGGCGGCGATACACTTTGGGCCAATGGCGTCACGGCCTATGAGGAACTGTCCGATCCGTTGAAGGCATTGGTCGACAATCTCTGGGCCGTGCATTCGAACAAATATGATTATGCCTCCGCGCTTGGTTCCAAAGCCGATAAGCGGTCGAAGGAATATGAGAAAATCTTTACATCAACC
>CAMLFF010000085.1 GCA_946479185.1 uncultured Sphingobium sp. | reverse complement strand
CATTGCCGAAGATGTAGAGCGGCATCTTGCGCTTGCCGAGCGCTGCAAGATCGGCGGGCTGGAAGATGACATGAACCGGAAGGCCAGCGACCTGATGCTTCATCGCAGGGTATGCGCCGCTGCCTTTGCTGTCCGGTGCTGCGCCATCCTTTATGGCGCGCGCAGGACCTTCTGCGATCTCACGAGCTAGCCCGGCGGCGGCAGGATTTTGCTGGGCAGCCTGCGCGGAGACCGAGCCTGCAATCAGCGCCGCCAGCAGCATAGTGCCTGCATAAGTCAGCGCATAGCGCCTGTTCGCCGTCAGCATATCTCTCTCCCAACCTTTGCTATCTTATTCTGACGAGGCTTACCGCCACACGATCCGCCGGTCTGTGACCTTTTTGGATTCATCGACTGCCGCATCTGGAACTGCGCTTGTAAAAGCGTGCCGATCGCCGCAGGTCTGTTGCATGACGGACAAACTCTCCTCAACCGATCGCAAAATCCTGCAAGCGCTGCAAAGCGATGGCAAGCTGACCAATGTCGCGCTTGCCGAGCAGATCGGCATGTCACCCAGCCCATGCCTGCGCCGCGTTCGCCAGTTGGAGGATGCGGGCTATATCGCGGGCTATGCAGCGCAGCTCGACCGCCGGAAAATCGGCCTTGGCATCCTCGCCTATGTCGAGATCAAAGTGCCGCAAACCGGGGATGCGACGATCATCGAGCGCTTCAAGAAGGCCGTGCTTGCGGAGCCTTCCATCGTCGGCTGCTACATTACTGCAGGGCAATTTGACTTCCTGCTCAAAGTGGTGGCGCCTGACATCGATGCCTATTCGGATCTGGCCCAGCAGGTGCTGCTCAAGCTGCCGGGCGTGCGGGACATGCGCACAACATTCGCGCTGGAAGCGATCAAGGATTCGAGCGCGCTGCCGATTCCATAAGGTCATGATTGACCGTTCCAGCGCCTTATATTGGCAGATTATGACCCTACTGCCTGCAAGCCGGCTCAAAATAGGCAAGCAATGGCTATCCCGCTGCGCTAAACTATGTCTGACAAGCTAGGAGACAAACCATGTGCGACGACCATATATTCCCGCAGGCAGGCCGCACGCGCATGATCGTCCCGGCACCGGTGGGCCGTATCGGCACGGATCTGCACGATCCAGAACCCGCCTTGATCGCGAAGATGGACGCAGATCACGTCTTCATGATGGGCAATAATCCCGCGCTGCCGGTCATGCCAGAGAAGCCGACATTGATCGACTTCTTCAAATATCGCTTCAACGACCTGACCATCCGCCACCTGCTCACCAGCGCCAAGCGCGCGCTGGATGGCGGGCAGGAGGAGAAGGTCGTGATGGCCTGCATGCTTCACGACATATCCAATGGCTGCCTCATCCGCTCCGATCATGGCTATTGGAGCGGGCAGATGGTGGCCCCTTATGTGAGCGAAGAGGTCGCATGGGCCGTGCAATATCATCAGCCGCTCCGCTATTTCGCGGATGAGACTGTCGGCTATGAATATCCCGACAGCTATAATCGCTTTTTCGGCCCGGACTATGTGCCGCCAGCCTATATCAAGCGCGATGCCGAATTTGCCCGCAATCACCGCTGGTACATGACCTCGCGCCTCGTCACGATGTACGATATCTATTTCTTCGATGAAGGTCCGGCAGTTGACCCCGATGAATTCACCGACCTGATCGGCCGCAACTTCAAGCAGCCAGAAGAAGGCCTGGGCATGGACTCGTCCCCAACCTCGCACATGTGGCGCACGATGATCTGGCCGAATAACTTCCTTTGAGGCGGTCAGCGGCGGCTGCCTGCTGAGCCTTCGCTCAGTAGATGTCCCGGCGGTAGCGGCCGGATTCCAACAGTGCTTCCAATGTGGCGGCGCCCAAGATCGCCTCCAGCACGTCATGCACCGCAGGGGCCATGCCCTGAACGCTCCCGCAGACATAGATTGATGCGCCCTCATTGACGAGCGCCTCGATCTCATCCTTTCGCTGCGCCAACCGATATTGGACGTAGCAGCCGCCATCGGACGCCCGCGACCATGCAAACTCGGTTTGTTGGAGCACCCCGCTGGAGTGCAGCACAGTCAGTTCGTCGGCATGGAAGCCATCATGATCAGGATCGCGCTCGCCAAAGAACAGCCAGCAGGGCGCTCCTCCCTCCGCAGCACGGTGCCGCAGATGCGCGAGCAGACCCGCGAGGCCCGTTCCATTGCCGATCAGGATTAATGGCTTGGCTGAATCCTCGGGCGGATGGAATGCGGCATTCGTGCGGATGCGCCCCGCGATGACCGTGCCGATGGGCGCTACATGGGTGAGCCAGCCGGAGCCAAGCCCAAGCAGGCCATCATCTGCCGCGCATTGCCGCACGATCAGCTCGACACGGCCAGATGACGGCACCGATGCGATGGAATATTCGCGATGCGCGAGCGGTGGGAGGCTCGTTGGATCCAGCGCAGCATCGGCCTGCGGCGGCAGGATGCGCCCAGCCAGCGCCTCGCGCAGCTGCGGCCTGTCGGCAAGCCCGCTTGCCTTGATGAAGGCTGTGAGCCGGCGCGGATCATGGCGGGGCTGCACCTCAAAGATGTCGCCCGCCGTCCATGTGGCGTCCCCCGGCGCGAGCGGCTCCAATGCGATGTGGAAAGCTGGCCCACCCGCGCTGCCGGGGTTGAGCAGGTAGCGCTCGACCAGCCGCCACTCGCCCATCGGCGCTGGCGCCCAATCGGGCTGATCCGTGCGCGCGCCCAAACCTGAAAGCTGCTGCTGCCACTGGCGCTGCGCATCGGCATCATCGCCATCCACCTCAACCAGCTCGAACAGGCGCTCCGCCCCGCAATCGTGCAGCCAATGATCCAGGCTATGTCCGAAGGCGCAGAAATCAGAATATTCGCGATCGCCCAGCGCCATGACGGCGTAGCGCAGATGCGACAAAGCCAGTGGAACGTCCAGCATGCGGCGGGCAAAACCGCGCGCGGCATCGGGCGGCTCGCCTTCGCCATAAGTGCTGGCGATGACGAACAGTTGCTGCGCGCCCGCAAGGGCAGACATATCAAGCTTGTGCAACGGCATCAGGCGCGCGCTCGGTAGCGACGCGACGGTGAGCCGGGCGAGGCGCTCAGCCGAACCGGTCTGGCTGGCATAAGCGACGATGATGCCGCCGCCGCCTGAAATGCCAGCATCCGGCGCATTGGCGGGCGTCGCGCCCTCACGCAGCACCGTGGCGAGCGCGCGCTTGCGGCGGCGTCTTGCGAGGTAGAGCAGCAGGCCAGTGATGGTGAACAATGGCATGGTGAGGCTGGCGAGCATCATGGCGATGCGCCCCGGCAGACCGAAATAAGCGCCGCGATGAATCTCGAAAATGCTGGTGACGATATCCTGCCCGAGTGCGCGATCCTTGTAGGGAACCGCGCTTACCGTCGCACCGGTCACGCCGCTGATCACCAGTTCATCCGACACACGATCATGCCGGGCGTCGTCCAGCTTGGCGCGAAACTGCACATCGCCGGTATCGCGCAAGGAAGCAGTGATCGAGGCATAGCTGGCCTTGGCGGTCTCCCGCTCAAACCCCTGCCATGCGAGTGCGATATCGGGGTGGATTTCAGCTGGCTCCTGCGCGCCCTTTGCCTTGGGCGCGGTCTTTTCCGCCTGACCGACGAGCACATAAGTCATGTCATCGCGATACCAGCCGTAGGACCACCACAAGCCGGTAAAGCCGCTGATGAGGTAAAAGATCAGCACCCAACTACCGATGATCGTGTGGAGTGCGCGATAGAGATTGCGGCCCGTCATCCGCAAATCGATCACGCACCAGGATCGCCAGTCGAGCGCGCGCTTCGGCCAGCGCAGATACAGGCCGGAGATGCAGAAATAGATGAGTGCGATGGCGGAAAATCCAGTGATCTGCCGCCCCCAGCCATTGCCCTGACCCGGCAGCGCCAGATAGCGATGGATGAGCGTGACCGTTTCGAACAGGACATGCCCCCTGCCCGGCCCAAGCAATTGCCCGCTCACAGGGTCCACAAAACTGGTCTCTCGGCGCTTCTCGCCTGCGGGCGTAAAGCTCACCCATGCCGCGAGCGCAGGATCGGCCTGCACGATGATGCGGGTAATCTTGGCGTCTGGCTGCTGCGCAAGCACGCGGGCGGCCAGTTGCGGCCCGGTGAGTAAAGGCGCTGCGCTGGGTGTGACCGTGGCGATGCCCGGATTGAGCGCCATGAGGATCTCATCCTCAAAGCTGAGCACCGCGCCAGTGACGCCCATCACCGCCAGGACGAGCCCCGCCGTGATGCCAAGCAGCCAGTGTAATTGAAACAAGACCCACCGCATCACGAAATCCGGCACCCCAAAGTTTGACGCTTGTTATTGATAATCATTGGCGTTAGCGGAGCGCCTCGATAACGTCAATTTGCATGTAGGGGACCATCATGCCGTCTTTCGCTCAGCTTCGCGGATCGCTTAAGGGTAGCAGCATCGCTGTCATTGCGGGGCTGTTCGCCATGCCCGCGCTCGCCCAGACCGAGCCAAACGCTGATGCGGCGGGCATGACCGATGGTCAGGGCAACGACATCGTCATCACGGCGGCGCGCACCATCTTACCGCCCAATGCCCTGCCGATGACCATTGACCTGATCAACAAGCAGGAACTGGACCAACAGATCGCCATCTCCGGCTCCGTAACGGATGCCGTCGCCGTACTCACGCCCAGCTTCTCACCAACGCGTGGCAAGCTCTCCGGCGCGGGCGAGACGCTGCGCGGACGCTCGCCGCTTTATGCGATCAACGGCATTCCGCAGACGACTCCGCTACGCGACGGCAGCCGCGATGGCTTTACCATTGATGGCTTCTTCGTCGACCGTGTTGAGCTGATCTACGGCTCCAACGCCTTGCAAGGCATTGGCGGTACGGGCGGCATCATCAATCAGGTGACGGTCGGTGCGCCGACGAAGGAAGGCCTTTCAGGCCGGGCGCTGCTGCAGGGCACCGCAAGCGACGGGTTCGAAAAGGGCGGCTATGGCGGCAAGGCGGCGGCGTTGCTCCAATATAAGGCAGGCGTGTTTGACGTGACCGTGGGCGCATCGTTCGAGAAGCGCGGCGTGTTCTTCGATGCGCAGGATCGGCCGATTGGCATCAACCTGACGCAGGGCGAAACGCAGGATTCCAAGGCGTTGAACGTCTTTGCGCGCATCGGCTTACAGGTTGGTGATACTGGACGGCTGGACCTGACGGCGAACCGGTACGAGCTGAATGGCTATGGGCGTTATGTGCCTGTGGCGGGCAGCCGCGCGTTGGGCATCCCAACGAGCGCGCGGCGCGGCACACCTCCGGGCAAGTCAGCGGCCAATCTGACCGAGAGTATTGCGCTCTCTTATACGGACAGCGATTTGTGGGGCGGCAATCTGGTCTCGCAAATTTTCTTCAACCGCAATTACGACACGTTCGGCGGTGAACCGGAACCCATCCTTACTTTCCAAGATCCAAGCATTGCGCCTTTCAACACGCTGTTCGACCAGTCTGAAAACCGCTCGCGCAAGCTGGGCGCGAAGCTCAGTTATGAGCGGGCAATGCCGGGTCTTGAAGCTCTAGTGGCGACGGTCGGCGTGGATGCCATCTATGACAAGACTCAGCAGCGGCTGATCGCAACGGACCGCGCCTGGGTCCCGCCAAGCGAATTCCAGAGCATCGCGCCATTTGCGCAGGCTAACCTGAAGCTGTTCGACGGGAAGCTGCGATTTGCCGGCGGCGTTCGCTGGGAGAATGCGAGCGTCAAGATTGACGATTACCACACACTCGCCTCAACCACTTATGTAGCACCCAATCTTGCCACATTTGGCGGCGTGGATGTGGCTGGCGGCAAGCCGAGCTTCGAGGATGTGCTGTTCAACGGCGGCGTCATCATCGAGCCCGTAACCGGCATCCGCGCTTATGCGAGCTTCGCCGAGGGTTATACGATGGCGGACATTGGCCGCATCACCCGCGCGATCAGCACGCCGGGCGTCGATCTCGACAATTTCCTCGATATCAGCCCTGTCATCTCCAACAATCGCGAGCTGGGTGTAGAAGTGAAACGCGGGCCGCTGGATGCCAGCGCGACCTATTTCTGGTCATCGAGCGACAAGGGTCAGGTGCTGATCGCATCGGGCAATGGCATCTTCGAGGTGCAGCGCCAGCGCGTGGAAATTCAGGGGCTCGAGATCAACCTCGGCATTCAGACGCCGATTGAGGGCCTGAAATTGCAGGGCGGCTATGCCCATCTGATTGGCCGCTATGACAGCGACCGGGTGGATGGCATTGTCGATACCGATCTGGACGGCACGAATATCTCGCCAGACCGCTTCAATGCTGCGGTAAGCTATAATCAGGGTCCGATTTCGGCGCGGGTACAGACGCAATTCTATCTGTCGCGCAATTTCTACGGAAAGGCGAACCCGGACCAGCGCAACAACTTTGGCGGCTATGCGGCGACGGATGCTTATCTGCGCTACCAGACGCCCATCGGCGGCATCAGCCTGAGTGCGCAGAATTTGTTCGATAAATTCTACATCGATTATAACAGCGACACGCGCCTGCCGACCGACAACTTCGCCTTCTTTGCAGGGCGTGGCCGCAGCTTCACGCTGGGTTGGGACTATCGCTTCTGATCGCAGTCGCGACGATCAGTCGATCACATAATCGATCGGCTTGAAGCTACCGCCGTTGCTCGCATAGGCCGAGCAGGCGGTGAGGCCGATGATGAGGTCCATCTCGGCGCGGAGCGCCAACTTGTCGCCGGGCTTGCTCAGCGGCGGCAACACGCTGATCTTGCCCGTCTCGCTCACCGGCACATTCATGAAGCAATTGAACGCCACCGGGATCATGTCCGGCTCCACGCCATAGGGTGCAAGCGCGGCGGCGAGATTGCCGAAGCAACCGCGATGGAGGGGCTTGTCCGGATAGAAGTGCAGAAAAGTGTCGACGCTGCATGGCGTGAGCAGAAAATCGTGGCAGCCGACCATATCCTCCTCAATGGTGAGCATCACGCGCGAACGATTGGACCACAGGCGATTGCCCGTGGTGAGGCGCAGAGTCTCCTCATAATCCAAGGTACGCCCATTGCTGATCACCTCGCGCACATCCTCGCGGCTATAGGCGAGCAGATCGGCAACCTGCATGCCATCAGGATCAATCACCGTCAGGCTCTGGCCTGCCTTCAGCTCGAACGCTGCGCCGCTGCGGGGCGAAATGCGCGTGGGATCGCTCATGCCGCTGCCGCGCGCGGATCATGGAACGGGCATTTCCAATCTTCATCAACTTCACGGCCGCTATATTGCGCTGCCTCGCTGCTATCGCCGTGGCGCGAGAGCATTGGGTTGATGGACCCGGCCAGATTGATATCCCGTTCGATTATCGTCTCGCGGATGGTCTCGTAGCGCTGGTCGGCCCGCAACTGCTCAAACTGATCATGCAGATTGAAAACGATGACGGGCCGCTTGAAGCGCCGCGCGGGGCGGCTCGCGCGCGGGTGGAGCCCCACCGCGAAGAAGGCCTCGCCGCCAAAGCTCAGCGAAAAGTGCGGATCGGACGGGTCCGAGCTGACCCGCTCGTCATAAGGCAGGCCAAGCCATGCGTCCTTATCCGCCAGCGATTGCAGCCGCTGCCAGAGTGCTTGCTCAAAGCTGGCTTCATCCAGCGGGGCGGGATTGGCGAAGATCACGGCAAAACTCCTGAAGAGGCCGGGATCATCCTTGTAGCCCTGCGACCATTTCATGAGCTCATTATGGATCGTAAGATCATCCCACGCGCTCTCCACTGACCAGGCGGTGACGATGTTCAACGTGCCCCGAGACAGGGCGGACTTAGCGCCCACGCATGGGAATGATTTGTCCCGGATAAATTCTTCGAAATCGAGCTTTAGCTGCTCCGATTCAGTTTGGCTGACCAACATTCTGTTTTTCCTCTGTCGCTGGGAACAATCATTCTGGCGCAGGGGCGTTCCCGAAAATTCGGCTTAACATGGCGCAAGATCACCTCTGCGCACCCTACGGAGCAAGGAACCCTGCCTCCATCCCGCGCATTGATTTGATGCACAGTAGCGGAGAGCGTGATGGCAAATGGCTGGGCGCAGGATGGCGCAGTACAGGATCAAATCGACGATACGATTTCGGATGCAGTCGCGACGGCGCGGCTGAAAATGTCGACCGGCGAGGGCTCGCAATATTGCGAGGATTGCGGTGAGGAGATCGCCAAAGCGCGGCGCAAGGCATTGCCGAGCGCGCGGACCTGCATTGCCTGTCAGGCTATTCGCGACAAGGCAGCCCGCCCCAGCGGCATCAATAGGCGGGGCAGCAAGGATAGCCAGTTGCGTTAGGCGGAGAGGCGCTTCTGCAGAAAGGCGAGCACGACGGCTTCCTCGGGGCGCAGTGAGCCAACATCCTCCACCAGTTCCCGCTCGACTTCCTCGCGCAATTCCAGCGCCAGGGCCTTGTCGAGATAGCCATCAATAATGGCAGGGTGGACATAGCATTTGCGGCACACGGTCGGCGTATTGCCAAGGCGCGCGGAGACTTGTTCGATAGCGGCGCGAACATTTTTCTTGGCGGCCGCATCGGTATCGAATGCCTCGAACTCGCTCAGCGCCATCGCGGCGAGCACTGTACCCGTCCAAGTACGGAAATATTTGGCGGTCACGCCCTGCCCTGCAATCTCACGCAAATAGGCGTTCACGTCGCTGGAGGAGACTTCATGCTGCTCGCCATCCTCGCCGATATATTGGAACAGATGCTGGCCCGGCAGTTCCTGACATTGGCGCACGACCTTCGCGACGCGCCGGTCCCTATGGCTCAGGTTCCACTCCTTGCCGCTCTTGCCCTTGAAGCGGAAGCGCAGCTCACCCTTCTCGATCTTCACATGCCGATCATTCAGCGTCGTGAGGCCGTAGCTTTTATTCTGCTTCACATAATCGACATTGCCCACGCGGATCATCGTGCTTTCCAGCAAGTGGACGATCGTCGCCAGCACCTTTTCGCGCGGCAGGCCGGGCAGTTTCATATGCTCCGCGCATTTCGCGCGAATGCCGGGCAGCAGCTTGGCGAACTCCAGCATATGCTCATATTTGGCGCTCTCCTGCACCTCGCGGAAGCGCTCATGATAGCGATATTGCTTGCGGCCCTTGGCATCACGCCCGGTTGCCTGAATATGGCCATCGGCCTGCGGGCATATCCACACATCCTGATAGGCGGGCGGGATGGCGAGCTTGTTGATCCGGGCGATCACCTCGGGCTTGCTGATCTTCTGCCCACGCGGATCGCGATAGGACCAGCCCTTGCCGCTTTTGCGCCGGGTTATCCCGGGCTTCTCATCCGTAACATAGCGCAACCCGGCACTGTGCGCAGCATCAGCGGGGTCGATGATATTCTCTGAGAGATCGTCCATATCGCGCTAAGTGTTGAGCGCGATATTCGGTTCCCGTTTAAAACGGAACTTCGGCGCCCTCAAAATCGAACAGCCTGCCGCTGTCGGTCACTTTGAGTTCCTCGATCACATCGAGCAATTGCAGCGCCGCACGCTCGGGATCGAACAGGCGGCCGGGCTGGACGTTCGTCTGGAAAGGGCGCGAGAGGGCGGTGTCGACGGTGCCGGGATGCAGCGTCACCACGATCGAGCGGTCATTGCGGCGGCGCTCCTCGATGGCCAGATTGCGCACCAGCATGTTGAGCGCGGCCTTGGAGGCGCGATAGCCATGCCAGCCGCCGAGGCGATTATCGCTGATCGAGCCGACCCGCGCCGAGAGGGCCGCAAAAACGATGCGCCCCGTCTTCGGCATGATCGGCAGGAAATGCTTGGCCACCAGCGCGGGGCCGATGGCGTTGACGGCATAGACTTGCGCCAGCCAGGCCGGGTCGAGATCGCGCAAAGCCTTCTCAGGCCCCGCCTCCCCCGCATGGAGCAGGCCGGTCGCGACGATCACCAGCGTCGGCGCAGGCCCCTTTGCGACATGAGCAGCGGCGGCGGCGATGCTGGCTTCATCGAGCAGGTCGATGAACTGGGCGCCACTGCGCGAGCGCGCAAAGCCATGCACGACCTCGAAGGCGCCCTCCTCGATCAACGCGGCCTCGAATGCCCCGCCGATGCCACCGGACGCGCCGATGATGACTGCCGAGCTTTTGCTCATGCGCGGGTGAAGCGCCAGCGGTCGGCCTCGCTCTCATCGGCATCGAAGCGATAGCCATCGCTATCGAAGCCGCGCATCGCGTCGACATCTGTGATGTGATGCTCGCACAGCCAGCGCGCCATCATGCCACGCGCGCGCTTGGCATTGAAGCTGATGAAGCGCGGACCATTTGGCCCCGGCTCGCGAAACTCCACCTCGATCACACGAATGC
>CAMLFF010000084.1 GCA_946479185.1 uncultured Sphingobium sp. | reverse complement strand
TTCGTCGACCTGGGCGGCATCGACGGCCTGCTGCACGTCACCGACATCAGCTACAAGCGCGTCCAGCACCCGAGCGAGATCATCAACATCGGCGACACGGTCAAGGTGCAGATCATCCGCATCAACCGCGAAACGCAGCGCATCAGCCTTGGCATGAAGCAGCTCGAGAGCGATCCTTGGGAAGGCGCAACGTCGAAGTACCCAGTGGGCGCGAAGCTTTCCGGTCGCGTCACGAACATCACCGAATATGGTGCCTTCGTGGAGCTGGAAGCTGGCATCGAGGGTCTTGTCCACGTTTCGGAAATGTCCTGGACCAAGAAGAATGTTCACCCCGGCAAGATCGTTTCGACGAGCCAGGAAGTGGACGTCATCGTTCTGGAAGTCGATGCCGAGAAGCGTCGTATCAGCCTTGGCCTCAAGCAGGCTCAGTCCAATCCTTGGGACAGCTTTGCAGACAAGCACCCGGTTGGTTCGACTGTCGAAGGCGAAGTCAAGAACGCGACCGAATTCGGCCTGTTCATCGGCCTGGATGGCGACGTCGACGGCATGGTCCACATGTCCGACATCGCATGGGGCATTTCGGGTGAAGACGCGCTCAACCTGCACCGCAAGGGCGAGATGGTTACGGCCATCGTGCTTGACGTGGATGTTGAGAAGGAGCGCATCAGCCTCGGCATGAAGCAGCTTGAAAAGGGTGCTCCGGCTGCTGGTTCTGTCGGCCGCTCGGCAGGCGCTGGCATCAACAAGAACGAGACCGTCACGGTCACCGTTCTTGAAGTGCGCGATGGCGGCCTGGAAGTTCAGGCTGGCGACGATGGCGTCACGGGCTTCATCAAGCGCAGCGACCTTGGCCGCGACCGCGACGAGCAGCGTCCAGACCGCTTCCAGGTTGGTCAGAAGTTCGATGCACTGGTGATCGGTTTCGACCGCTCCAAGAAGCCAAACTTCTCGATCAAGGCCCTGCAGATCTCGGAAGAGAAGCAGGCCGTGGCACAGTATGGCTCGTCCGACAGCGGCGCGTCGCTGGGCGACATCCTGGGCGAAGCGCTCAAGGGCAAGAACTAAACTCTATCCTTTCCGGGTCAGTTTTGATCCAACGTAACAATGGCGGGCCGGTCGATTTATCGATCGGCCCGCTTGATTCTGCGGCTTATGCGCTGATTCTGCTTGATTTGGCGCGGCTGTGTGGCAGAGCAAAATTAGTAGTCACGGCGCTGTAACCGGTTGGGGTATCGGGAATGTCGCTGGGGGACTTGGGGGGCCGATTTTGGCCATATCGGAAAGTGGCAGAGATGATTCGTTCTCAGCTCGTACAAAAGCTTGCAGACTTGCACCCGGATTTGCACGGTGCGGAAGTTGACCGCATCGTGGACATCGTATTCGATTCCATTTCCACGCGTCTGGCCGAAGGTGGCCGTGTCGAGCTGCGCGGCTTTGGCGCCTTCACTACACGCGCACGCGATGCCCGCACGGGCCGCAATCCACGCACCGGCACATCAGTGTCCGTGCCGCCAAAGCGCGTGCCGCACTTCAAGCCCGGCAAGGAAATGCGCATTCGCCTCAACGCAGGCGAGTGACGGCAGCGGCGCAGGCTGCTCTTTACGACAGGCTATGATTTGATGGATCAGCCCTACCAAAGGGCTGGCCCCCGCGCTGCGAGCATGGCATGGACGGCCCGCACGAACCTTGGGCGGACGTGGCGAAACCGGTAGACGCAGCAGACTTAAAATCTGCTTCTCGGCTGAGAGTGCGGGTTCGAGTCCCGCCGTCCGCACCATGATTTTGAGCGCTCCCGTGGCAGCACGGTGAATCGGCCTAGGACGACGAAGATTTCGGCGAAGCGATGCTACTTAGGCGCGACCGTTTCCGCCGGGCTTAGTTGACCGTCAGCTGTAAACCGTTGCTCCCTCAATGAGGATCGGGCGCAGCGCTTGTAGATCGATGCCTTCGAGGCAACCGGCGTTGATGGCATATTTATCGGGAAATTTCCGCATCTTGTGGAAGGTGTAGATGCCGCACCGCTTGCAAAAATAGTGGACCGCAACATTCGTGTTGAAGCGATATTCTGTCAGCAAATCCCTTCCGGACTCAATCTCCAGATCGGCTTCTTCACAACGCAGCATGATCGCGCCGCGCCGTCTGCACATCGAGCAATCGCATCGCGCCGAATAATCGAGCGCCACTTTAGCCGTGAACGTTACGCCGCCGCAGTGACAGGATCCGTGATAAAGCTGCATCTGACGTCCTTACCGATGTGATGACCGCCATTGTTGCTCACCGACGCCACAGATGCCAGCCTGCGCTGACATGACGGTGAATAGAGCGCCTGCGCGAAAAGCTCCCCCTCCCCGCAAGTGATTTTACCTGCGCCGAAAATGCTCTAGAGCCTTGGCTTCACTCGAAGGCTGCGATGACTCATCCGATCCAGAACAGATATCGTCCCGGCTGGCTGCATCATGCTATGGTCGCAGCGGCAATGCTCAGCCTCGCGGCCTGCAATGGCCAGCGCGACAAGAGCGCTGTGCAAGTCGATGTCATCGGCGAGGCCGACCAGATGGCGCGGCCTCTGCAGAACAGCATGTCTGCGCCCGGAAAGCTCATTCTTGGTGCCACGGCGCAAGGGTTGCTCAGCTTCGATGCCAATGGCGAGGTCGTTGGCGCGATGGCGGAAAGCTGGATCGTGGAGGATGGTGGCCAGAGCTTCATCTTCCGGCTCAAACGCCTGAACTGGCCTGATGGCGAGCCGGTGAAGGCCGAGCAGGTTGCCCGGCTGTTGCGCGAGCGGATGCGGGCCAACCCTTTGTCGCTTACCGGGCTCGAGCCCGATGTGCGCGCGATGACCGATCGGGTTATCGAGATTCGGCTGGACGTGAGCTTGCCCGCCTTCCTGCAATTGCTGGCCCAGCCGCAACTGGCGATTCTGCCGCGCGGCGGGGGCACCGGACCCTATGAAGCTGTGGACAACAAGGGCGCCGCAGATCTCATCCCGGTCTCCCCTCCCCTCGCTCCATCCTTAGAGGTCGATGAGGAAGAGCAAATTACGCCGCAAATCGATCACCGCCATTTACGAGCGATGCGCGCCTCCCTCGCGCTCGTGCGCTTCAAGGCAGGCGAGAGTGATCTTGTGCTGGGCGGGCGCTTCCAGCATCTGCCGCTCACCAAGGTTGTCGGCCTGACGCAGACCGAAATGGAATTCGATCCTGCGCCGGGTTTGTTCGGCCTGGGCTTCACGAGCAAATCAGCGTTTCTGGACGATCTTGCCGTGCGCGATGCGCTCGCTCGGGTGGTGGATCGTGCGCAGATCGGCACGGCACTGGCCCTCCCGACATGGGCGACGCGCGTCTATCCCATGCCCGGTCCGCTGGAATTGGAGCGCCAGCCCAGTGCGCCAGCCTGGACTGGCGAACCGATTGCCGACCGGATCGTATCGGCGCGCGGCATCATCGAGCGTTGGATCGCCGCCAATGGGGAGCCGCCCGTACTGCGCATCGCCCTGCCGGATGGGCCAGGCGCGTCCCTGCTTTTCCAACGGCTCGGGCGCGATTTCGGCCAGATCGGCGTCAGTGTCGATCGCGTCGCGATGGATGAGGCTGCAGACCTGCGGATGATCGACGAAATCGCGCCGTTTGACAGCGCCCTTTGGTATCTCTCCCGGCTCGATTGCGCTGGCGGCTTGCGCTGTGACAGCAGAGTTGCGCCACTGCTTGAGCAAGCCCGCAAGCAGCGGGATCGAGACGAGCAAGCCCGGCTGCTCGGCGAGGCGGAAGAGGCCACCGTGGCCTATGCGGGCTTCATCCCGCTTGGCCAGCCGATCCGCTGGTCGGCGGTCGGGCGGCGGCTGACAGGCTTCCAACCCTCGCCGCGCGGCGTTCATCCATTGAACAGGCTGATCATCACCCCCAGATAGCATTGGCGCGGCAATTCGCCCGCTTTGACAAGGATTGCTGTGGCGATGGCCAGGCCTGATTTCCGTATTGATGAGATGGCGGCACAATTTGATCGCATGCCCGGCATGGGCCGGGATGCTCAATCGGTGCGTCAGCGCATCGAGATGATGGAGCAGGTGCTCGAAAATGTGTTCACCATTCCCGGTACGCGGTTTCGCGTGGGGCTGGATTCGATGATCGGGCTTATTCCGGTTGTGGGCGATCTGGTGGCAGCGGCGATGGGCGCGTGGATCGTTTGGGAGGCGCGCAACCTTGGCATGTCACGCTGGCAGCTCATCCGCATGAGCGCGAACATCGGCGTCGATACCGCCATTGGCGCGATTCCGTTTGTGGGCGATGCCTTCGATCTGGCCTTCCGCTCAAACAGCAAGAATTTGCGCATCATCCGCAAGCATCTAGACCGGCATCACCCCTCGACGACCATTATCGAGGGCTGAGCGCTCCCATTGGCCGGATGCGGACAGGCCGATTGGGCGCAGGAGATTTTGCGGCACAGCGCATGTATTTCATCCGTTGATCAAAGCAGATCTGCACCTCATCCAGCCAGCCATCACGCGTGAGACCCAAGCGCACGGCATCCCCAGGAAGAACTGGCTTTTCGCGTGCATTGGCGGCGATGAACGCCCGTTCGAAGGTTTCGACTGTCAACGCTTCATTCCGCGCCAATGCGGCCATGTCCGGGAAGCGCAAGCTGCCATAAAGCCCCCTCGCCTGGTCGAAATAGGCCTTGGCTGGCCCACGCATACAGGTGCCATGCTTCGCCCACTCATGTTGCAGCAAATCAACCGATGGCGTCGCACAGAGATTGGCACGCAGGATTGCGGGGGTCAGCCGCTGCGCCGGACGGCAGTATTGCGGCCAGCTTTTGCCCGCACCATTGGGCCACAGACCATGCAGCACGAAGCCAAACCGATTGCCGCCCCGCCCGCATTGAAAGCTGCCAACCTCGCTCCGCCGCGCGCAATATTCCGGCGCCCAGCTCAACGCCAGCGTGTAGCTGCGGATCGGCATGACGCGGCGCGGCTGTGACTGGCTTGGCTCAGAGAGTTTCGGCAGCGGCAGGGCCGCAGGCAATCGGCAGGCGCTAAGCTGCGCATGGGCCGCGCCAGGCATCAGCATAGCAACAGCAAGCATCGCGAGAGCTCCTAGCGACGCTCGCAACCGCTCAGGCATTGCTGAAATCAAGACCGATGTCAGCTGCCGGGGCTGACTGGGTAAGCCGCCCGACACTGATATAATCGACGCCGGTCATAGCGATCTCGCGAATCGTCTCCAGCCGTACGCCACCCGAGGCCTCGGTCGGCACGCGTTTGCCGACCAGCGTCACCGCACCGCGCAGCACATCGGGCGACATATTATCCAGCAGCAAATGTGTCGCGCCGGCTGCAATCGCCGGCTCGATCTGGTCGATGCGATCCACCTCCACGATGATCTGCGCAATCCCGGCATCCACCGCGCGCCGCACGGCCTCGCCCACCGAGCCAGCCACCGCGACATGATTATCCTTGATCATGGCGGCATCCCACAGGCCCATGCGGTGGTTTTTCGCGCCGCCCATGCGCGTGGCATATTTCTCCAGCACCCGCAGGCCGGGGATAGTCTTACGGGTGTCGAGCAAGGTCGCGCCCGTCCCGGCTATGCGGTCGACATATTGGCGCGTCATGGTGGCAATGCCGCACAGATGCTGGACGGTATTAAGGGCGGAGCGCTCCGCCGTGAGCATCGCGCGAGCAAGCCCATGGAGCCGCATCACATCGGTTCCGGCTGCGACCTGCTCGCCCTCGCCCACCAACAGCTCGATCTCGACCTGCGGATCAAGCGTGCGGAAAAAGGCTTCAGCAATCGGCAAGCCAGCAACGGTCACAGCATCGCGGCTATCCATCACGCCACTGAACATCGCATCGGCGGGGATGACGCTCTGCGAGGTCACATCCTGTCCGCCTGCGCCTAGCGGCCCGCCAAGATCCTCAGTCAGCGTCGAGGCGATGAAGGCATTGAGATCGAAGTTAGGAACAGAGAAAGTCATGCTACACCTTCAACTCGGGGATCAGGACCAAATCTGTTTTCTCCGTCGCTGCCATGCCAGAAGGAAAGAATGAGCAACGTCACAAGGAGAATCCCAATTGGCAGGACCAGCCAAATCGACTGCTCCGTCTGTCCCGGAAAATCTTCGCCGAATACAACGCTACCGATAATCAGCGCGAAAAGTAGCAGGCTCCACCACCCGCTTTTATCCTGATCGTGCAAGCGACGAACGAACAAGGCCGGGAAGGGAAGCAATATCGGACCATCGATCAGCCAACGCCATGCAGACTGGGTAAACTCACCTTGGTCAGAAATACTAATAGGGAACAAAATACTCACAACGGCTGACACAAAGGTCGACGCAAGGTGATAGAGCAGCCACTCAGTGCGTGTGGAGCGACCGGAGAAGTCGAGACTTTTCCTGAACGTACCAGCAATCGAGTTCCACCAGCTTGGTCTCGCGCCATATCCCCCCGGCGCCACAGCTAAGGCCGCGCCCCGACATCACCCTTGCCCACGCTGCCGCTCGCCATCTCCAGCATGCGGTCAAGGCTCTTGCGTGCACCAAGGCGCAGGGTCTCATCCATCTCGATGCGCGGCTGCAGATCACGCAGGGAAATATACAGTTTTTCCAGCGTGTTGAGCGCCATATAGGGGCAGATATTGCAATTGCAGTTGCCGTCTGCGCCCGGCGCACCGACAAACTTTTTCTCCGGCACCGCCTTTTCCATCTGGTGGATGATGTGCGGCTCGGTCGCTACGATCAGCGTGTCGCCGGGCATATTCTTGGCATAGGTCAGGATGCCGCTGGTCGAGCCGACATAATCGCTATGATCGATGATTGCGGGCGGGCACTCAGGATGCGCGGCGACCGGCACACCGGGATATTGCGCCTTGAGCTTGAGCAGTTCGGTCTCGCTGAAGCTCTCATGCACGATACACACGCCGGGCCACAGCAGCATGTCGCGACCCATCTTGCGGTTGAGATAGCCGCCCAGATGCTTGTCCGGCCCGAAGATGATCTTCTGGTCCTTCGGCAGCTTGGCGAGGATCTGCTCGGCAGACGAGCTTGTGACGATGATGTCGGAGAGCGCTTTCACCTCAGCCGAGCAATTGATGTAGCTCAGCGCGATATGATCGGGATGCGCCTCACGGAAGGCTTTGAACTGCGCGGGTGGGCAGCTATCTTCCAGCGAGCAGCCAGCGTCCATGTCCGGCAGGATCACGATCTTCTCAGGGCTGAGGATTTTGGCCGTCTCCGCCATGAACCGCACGCCGCAAAAGGCGATCACGTCCGCATCAGTCTCTGCAGCCTTGCGGGAGAGCTCGAGCGAGTCTCCAACAAAGTCCGCAAGATCCTGAATCTGCGGCTTTTGATAATAGTGCGCGAGGATGACCGCGTTGCGCTCTTTGCGCAGACGGTTAATCTCTCCGAGCAGGTCGATCCCCACAAGGCTCCCGCCGACCCCACCGCGTGCGTCCATTATCGAATCTCCTGCATCATCAAGCCCCGCAGATGGCCCCGGCGTGGCGTGTGTTCAACCTGTATTCGCGCCTGCCGCACCTTTGCGCAGCATCCAAAGCTCTGCTGCATCCTGCTTCACCAGCCCGCGCCGCTCCATGTCGATGAGGTGCGCGAGCACGGAGCGTCCAGCCGCGCCGTGCAGATGGGCGCCCAATCCCACATACATGGCCGCGACCATCGCCGGGATAGCCAGCGCCCCTTCCCGCTCCAGCAGGCGCATTATCTGCCCCTCCCGCATCTTACGATGCCCGAGCATGCCACGCGCGAAACGTTGCGGCTGGGTGATCGGCTCGCCATGTGCGGGGTAATAGATGCTGTCCGTTCGGTTCACGAGCAGTTCGAGCGAGGCCAGATAATCGCTCATATCGCCATCGGGGGGAGAGACGACGCTGGTGGACCAGCCCATCACATGATCGCCGGTGAACAGCGCGCCCTCCTCCTCCAGCGCGTAGCAGAGGTGATTGGACGTATGGCCGGGCGTGGCGAGCGCGGTCAGGGTCCAGTCAGCGCCGGTAAGTTGCTCGCCATCGCGCAACACCCTGCCCGGCAGATAAGCAAAATCAAATGACGCGTCGGCGCGCGGGCCATCATCATCGAGCGCCAAAGGCGCGCAGCCAATGATAGGCGCGCCGGTGAGCAGAGAAAGCGGCGGCGCGGCGGGGCTGTGGTCGCGGTGGGTGTGGGTACACATGATCGCAACGACGGGTCGGCCATTGATGGCCTTTACCAACGCATCGAGGTGCGCTTCGTCGGCAGGGCCGGGATCGATCACAGCAACATCATGCGCGCCGACCAAATAGCTTTGCGTGCCCTGATAGGTATAAGGTGAGGGATTGGGCGCGAGAATGCGGTGGACGAGCGGGGAAAGTCGCATCGAGACGCCGGTATTTTCGGAAATGGGGGGCTTTTTGGTGGCCATCGGTCCCATGTGTCATGCAGCGGGGCGAATGCAAGCCTTCCGAGTCCAGCGCTGCAAGCGATGTGCGACAGGCAAAGGAAAAGGCGCGAAACCCGGTTCCGCGCCTCTCCATTGCGTATCGCGACAGGACTTAAGCCTTGATGAGGCCTTCGTCCGTAAGCAGCTGCTCAAGCTCGCCCGCCTCGAACATTTCCATCATGATGTCCGAGCCGCCCAAAAACTCGCCCTTCACATAGAGCTGGGGGATGGTCGGCCAATCCGAATAGCTTTTGATGCCCTGGCGGATTTCCTGATCCTGCAGCACATCAACCGTCTCGAAGTTCGCGCCAAGGCGCTCGAGAATGGCAATCGCACGGCTGGAAAAGCCGCACTGCGGGAAAAGCGGCGTGCCTTTCATGAACAGCACAACGCCATTCTTGCTGACAATGTCGCTGATGCGGGCGTGAGCCGGGCTGGTTGGGGTTACATCGGTCATCATCTATCTCCGGGGCAACAAGATAGCCTGTTGCAAAACTCTCTGCGCCTCAATTGGGAATGGCAGTGGTCAGTTGCAAGGCATGAAGCTCACCGCCCATGCGGCCACCGAGCGCGGCGTAGACGGCACGCTGCTGCGCAATCCTGTTCTTGCCCCGAAAGCTCTCGGACACCACATGTGCGGCATAATGGTCACCATCGCCTGCAAGGTCGGTAATCTCCACCGTCGCATCCGGGATTGCGCTGGTGATGAGCGCTTCGATATCTTGTGCGGCCATTGGCAT
This sequence comes from uncultured Sphingobium sp., assembly GCA_946479185.1. Next base: position 1,235 of record CAMLFF010000084.1, on the reverse strand, counting down.
GATCTGGCTTAGCTACCCTGCATGAACTGGCGGCGCGCCTCGACCGTCTGATCGCTCAGCGCGGTGCGGACCTGCTGCTCATCGGTTTCGACGCCGGCGGAAACCAGATCGCCCAGCACCTTGCGGATCACATCCTCATCGCCTGCTTCTTCAAAATCTGCCTGCACGACAGCCTTGGCATAGGCATCCGTCTCTTCCTTGGTGAGGCCCATCAGGCCCGCGGCCCATTCGCCCAGCAGGCGATTGCGGCGCGCAGCCACGCGGAACGCGAGCTCCTGATCGTTGGCGAATTTCGACTCAAACGCCTTTTCGCGATTCTCAAATCCACTCATCAAAGAAACGCCTTCATCTTGGGGATAATTCCTATGCTCTATTTAGGAGGGGCAGCGCCGGATAGCAACGCATAGCGGCTGATTTCAGGCCGTGGCGGGCACCAGCCAGGGGCGCCGCTGAGCATCCTGAGCCTCGAACCCGGCGATCACGTCACCCTGCGCCATGGTTAGGCCAATCTCATCCAGTCCGCCCATCAGGCAGCCTTTGCGGAACGGATCAATCTCAAAGTTGAAGCGATCCTGGAATGGTGTGGTGACGCTCTGATGTTCGAGATCGATGCTGATCGTGTCTGTTTTGGCGACTTCCACCAACCGGTCCACCGCTTCCTGCGGGAGCACGACCGTCAGAATGCCATTCTTGAAGGCATTGCCGGAGAAGATATCCGAGAAGCTCGGCGCAATCACGGCCTTCACGCCCATGTCCGCCAGCGCCCATGCGGCATGCTCGCGGCTCGATCCGCAGCCGAAATTATCGCCCGCCACGATAATCGGCGCGCCAGCATAGCGCGGATCATCGAACACATTGCCCGGCTCCTTGCGCAACGCTTCAAACGCACCCTGACCAAGGCCGGTGCGGCTGATGGTCTTGAGCCATTCAGCCGGAATGATGATGTCGGTATCGACATTCTTCATGCCGAACGGATAAGCGCGGCCTTCGACGATGTTGACGGGTTCCATCATGGTCCTGCGGTTTGGAAAGACTGTGCAGCCAAGTGGCCGATGCTATAGCGTGCGTCAAGGCCGGGGGCAGTTTGCGAGGAGGCGTTGGCGACATGAAGGATATGGAATGGCGCCCGATGCGCGCGGACGATCTGGACGCAGTAGCGGCGATATCGGCGGCAGTGCATGGCGATTTTGTGGAGACGCTGGCCACCTATGAGGAGCGGCTCGCGCTTTATCCCG
>CAMLFF010000083.1 GCA_946479185.1 uncultured Sphingobium sp. | reverse complement strand
GGCTGGGTGAGGCTGCCGACTCCAACGCCATGAATATGCCACACGTCATCGCCATCTCGCTCGATGCTGGCGCACAGCGCGCGCATCGCGGCGGCAGTGGCCAGCACATCCTCGCCCTCCAGCAGGCCCGAAACATGGCTCTCACCCACGGCCAGCGCGCTGAGCATGAGCGAGCGGTGGGAAATGCTCTTGTCGCCCGGAACCGTGACGGTGCCGCGCAAAGGGGCGCCAGGCTCAAAGAGCATGTTGAGCGCAATATCAGTCATGGAATATCGGTCCGATAACAGGCCACGGCTGCACGCGAGGCGAGCCGGGCGGAATAAAAATGGCGATCTGCTTTTGACAGTGCCCGCCCGCTATGGCAAGGCGCCCGACACTTCGCGGTAAGCATTGCTTGGCCGCGCAATCGACTTTTACGGCATCTATTATCTGGAAGGATAAGGCGGCACATGGTGAAGCCTGAATGGGGAACGAAGCGTACTTGCCCCAAATGCGCGACGCGATTTTACGATCTCGGCAAGGACGAGCCCGTAAACTGCATTGAGTGCGGTAACGTCTGGACACCAGATCCCGTGCTCAAATCCAAGCAGCCGCTGCCTTTCGAGGAAGCGCCAAAGGCTGTGGTCGAGGCAGAAACGACAGCCGATGACGATCTGGACATCGACGTCGATGTCGATGAGGCCGAAGGCTCGCCAGACAATGACGTCGATCTCGGCGGCGATGACGACCTTGGTGTCGAAGCAGCCGACGATAAAGACGACGAAAATTAAGGTCGCCTGATACAGGACGCCTTAAGAAAAAATCGACTTGCAGCGAGGCGAGTGCTGACATAAAGGCAGCGCCTCGCAGCGACGGACCCACCCGTCGCATGCACAGGATTGGGGCCGTAGCTCAGCTGGGAGAGCGCTACACTGGCAGTGTAGAGGTCAGGGGTTCGATCCCCCTCGGCTCCACCATTTTATCTTATTGAAATCTGGTCATTTCATATTTTTGCGCTCTGCAAGGTCATGGACCTTGGGACCGACTTGGGACCGATGGACACGCGTCAGTCCGTCCATTTCTGACCAATAAGCTTCCACTGCAGCTACGAAACCCTTGAGATATTCGGGCCGCAGGTGGGTATAGTTCTTTCCGGTTCCGCCGCCGTCTGAGACATGACCGGCGGCTGCGTCGATTTGGGCCTGTGGCACACCGACGGTGTGTGGATATGCCGTTCGCGAGCGGACCCAAGAACATGTCGCCCGCACGGCGTGGTGGTCGGCCCGGCAGAGGGTGTGCATTGATGCCGGTAACCTGATGCGTTATCGTCGCTGAGCCGACACGCATTGGGTTGAAATCGCGCGGACCGGCCCGAAAGGAAAATACGCATGTTTAAGTGGGCGGCATGCCTCCTTCTGGCGCTCGCCGGCATGGCGTCAATGCCCGTCGCGGCGCAGGATATGTTGCAAGCAGATCACACTGCCATCGAGGGCAGAATCGCTGCATTCGACAAGATGATGAAGGAGGGCCGAACTGGCGACAGCCTTGAGTTCGTTTCCCCACATTTGCTCAATACGACTGCGCAAAAATTTGGGGTGTCGGCCTCGGAGCTCAAGGCATTCGTTGCGGAGCAGATTGCCACAATCACTAAGAACGTGAAGTTCGTGTCGTTCCGGATGAATCTGAACGCTGGGACGGTAGGGGTGACGCCGGACAAGGCTAGGCAGTACGTGTTGATCCCGACCGAAACTGTCATTGAACTCCCCGAGGCCAAACCACTTCTGAGCAAGACCACTACGCTGGCGTTCAATGACAATGGTGTGTGGTATCTCGTTCGGATCGACAGCGCTGAGCAAGTACTTCTCTTGCGCGAAGCATATCCCGAATTTACCGGCGTCGAATTCCCGACTGGGTCCACGACGCCAGTCGACTAGGGTTTGTGGGTATTCATCGTGAATTGATGAAGGCCGGGGGGGGAGGTAGATCATGGCCGCAAAGCGCTCTGCGAGCTCATGGACCTTGGGGCCGATACACATGCGTCAGCCCGCCCATTTCTGACCAATAGGCTTCCACTGCGGCTAAGAAATCCTTGAGATATTCGGGCCGTTGGGGATTGAGTGGCGCATCATGTTGGTGGTTGGTGGTTGGTGGTGACGCGCGCCTATCTCTGAATGATCTCTCCATATTTTCAGATATCTACCGCGCGGCCCGCGGGGCGTGATGCGCAATCGCCGCTGCTCGCGGCCTTAGTGGTCGAAAGGCTTTGCCTTCTCAGCAGCAGGTTGGGAAACCTTTTTGTAGCGGTTTGTGCGTCGACGCTCGATAGTGCGTGAAACCCGGTCCCCCAACATTCGACAAGCGACGTAGAAAACCGGTGCGAAGATCAGGCCGAGCAGGGTGAGGCCGATCATTCCGTAGAAGACCGCCGTCCCCAGCGCCTGCCGCAGTTCAGCGCCTGCGCCGGTTGCGAAAGCGAGCGGCACGACGCCGGCTATGAAGGCCAATGACGTCATGAGGATCGGGCGCAGGCGAATCCGCGCGGCCATGATGGCGGCTTCCTTCGTGGGAAGGCCATCTTCCTCGGCCTGGCGGGCGAACTCTACGATGAGAATCGCATTCTTGGCGGCAAGGCCGACCAACACGACCATGCCGATCTGCGTGAGGATATTATTATCTTCGCCGCGCAGGTTCACGCCCAATATGGCGGAGAGCAGGCAGAGCGGAATGACCATGATAATCGCGAGCGGCAGCGTCAGGCTTTCATAAAAGGCCGCCAGCGCGATGAAGACGAAGATGATCGCTAGCCCAAAGGCAAGTTCGCCGCTGCCGCCCGCGACCCGCTGCTGATAGGCAAGATCTGTCCACTCGACGGCAAAGCCTGCGGGCAGGCGCTCGGCGGCGATCCGCTCCATCGCTTCCATCGCCTCGCCGGACGAATACCCAGGCGCGGCCTCACCCTGAATGTCCGTCGACGGATAGAGATTGTAGCGCAGCACGCGATAAGGACCGGTCGATGGCGTCAGCTTGGCGACCGCATCAAGCGGCACCATCGCGCCGGATGCAGAGCGCGTCTTGATCTGCCCGAGCAGGTCTGCATCCTGCCGGTACGCGGGGTCGGCCTGTGCGATTACCTGAAAGCTATGACCGAGCAGGGTCATGTTGTTCACATAAGAGCCGGCCATATAGGTCTGCAGCGCGGCGTAAACATCCTGACTTTCGACGCCGAGTATCTCGGCCTTGTCGCGATCCACCTCCACGGCGATGCGCGGGCTGTGCATGTTGAAATTGGTGAAGCTCTGCGCAATGGCGGGGTCCTCCGCCGCTGCTGCCGCGAGATCGCGCGTCACCGCATCCAGCGCCGCATAGCCATGCCCGCCCCGATCCTCCACCATCAGGCGGAAGCCGCCCGCGGTGCCAAGTCCACGCACAGGCGGCGGCATGATGAGGCGAATGTCCGCTTCCGTCATGCCCGAGAATCGCTTGCGCAAATCGGCGACGATGACATCCGCCGTCAGTCCTTTTGGCAGACGCTCGCTGAACGGCTCCATGATGGCATAAAGCTGCCCGGCGTTGGATTGGACGGACATGCCCAGCGCATCCACCCCCGCATAGACGGAGGCAGCCTGAACGCCCGGCGTCTCCAACATGATGTCGATCGCCTGGCGCACGACGGCATCCGTGCGGGCGAGGCTTGCGCCGGTCGGCAGGTTGATCGCGACGACGGCGAGGCTCTGATCCTGCTGCGGCACAAAGCCGCGCGGGGTATCGTAAAGGCGCCAGCCAGTGAGCAGCAGCAACCCGATATAGAGGATGAAGACGAGCCCCATCATGCGCAGCAGGCGTCGCGTGAGCCTGCCATAGCTTTCCCCGAAGCGATCGAACATCGTCGTGAAGCGCTCGCCGCCTCGGTGCAGCCAGCGCATGATGGCGGTACGCGGTGGGGCGCTATCATGCTGGCGCAGCAATAGCGCGCACAAGGCTGGTGAGAGGGTGAGGGAGACGATGAGGGAGATGACGGTGGCTGCGGTCACGGTCAGCGCGAACTGCTTGTAGAACTGCCCCGTCACGCCGCCCATGAAGGCCGTGGGCACAAACACGGCGACGAGTACCAGCGCGATGCCGATGAGCGCGCCGCCTACCTCATTCATCGTCCGATAGGCCGCCTCGCGTGGCGAGACGCCTGCGCGACTATGGCGCTCGGCATTTTCTACGACGACGATGGCGTCATCCACCACGATGCCGATGGAGAGCACCAGCCCGAACAGCGAGAGATTGTTGAGCGAGAAACCCGAGGCTGCCATGATGGCGAAGGTGCCGACGAGCGAGATCGGGATGGCGAGCAGCGGGATGATCGCGGTGCGCCAGCTTTGCAGGAAAAGCACCACGACAATGACGACCAGAATGATCGCTTCGATCATCGCGTCGCGCAGCTTGTCCACCGAATCGCTGATATATTGGCTAGGGTTGAACACGATCCGATAGGAGACGCCCGGCGGGAAGCTCTTTGCGAGCTCCTTCATCGTCTCCTGAACGGCGCTCGCCGTTTCCAGCGCATTGCCGCCTGAGGCCTGCGCAACGCTCAGCGGATAGGCTTCTTCCTGATCGAGATAGGCATTGATCGAATAGGTCTGTGCGCCCAGCTCCACCCGCGCAATGTCCCCGATGCGGGTGACGCGACCCTGCGCATCGCGTTTGACGATGACTTGCTCGAATTGCTTGGGCTGGTTGAGTTTGCTCTGAACATCCAGATTATATTGCGTCGCGCCGGGGTTCTGGCTCATTTGAGCGCCGCCGACCGTGCCCGCCGCGAGCTGAATATTATTGCCGCGCAGGGCCGCCAATATCTCCTGCACGGTCAGGTTCCGCGCGGCCGCCTTGTCCGGATCGATCCAGATGCGCATGGCATAATCACGCGCGGCAAAGGTGCCGACATCGCCCACGCCGGGCAGGCGGAGCAGCCGTTCGCGCACCTGCATGGAGGCATAGTTGGCGAGATATTCGCGGTCGACATTGGGCGATGTCGACAACATGTGGACGATCATCAGCGTGTCGTTCTGCGCCTTGCGCACGGTGACGCCGAGATTTTGCACTTCCTGCGGCAGCTGGGGCAGGGCGGTCTGCACACGGTTTTGCACCTGCACCTGCGCCAGATCAGGATCGGTGCCGATCTGGAAGCTGATGTTGATTGTCACGCGGCCATCGGCAATCGCGGTGGAACTCACATAAAGCGTATTGTCCACGCCATTGATCTGCTGCTCCAGCGGCGCGGCAACCGTGTCCGCCATCACCTCGGCAGAGGCACCGGGGAAAACCGCAGTGACGCTCACGACCGGCGGGGAAATCTTCGGATATTGATCGACCGGCAGGCGCCAATAGCTGATCATGCCGACGAGCAGGATGAAGAGCGACAAGGCGCAGGCAAAGATGGGCCGCGCGATGAAGAAGTGCGAGAAGCTCATCCGCGCATTGGCGGCGCTCACTTCGTTGCTCCCGGCGCGGGATGCTCAGGCTCGATCTTGCCGGGCTTGGCGACGACCTTTTGCCCCACGCGGGCGCGCTGCATTCCGGCGATGACGACCTGCTCGCCGGGCGCGAGGCCGCTGCGGATCACCCGCAGCCCGTCCGCCATATTGCCCGGCTCGACGATGCGCTGCGCGATCAGGCCATCCTTGCCGACCACGAAGACGGTCGGGCGGGTCTGATCGACGATGATCGCTTTGTCCGGAATGAGCAGCGCGGGGCTGGGCGCACCCAGGGTCCAGCGCATGCGACCGAACATGCCCGGCGTGAGCAGGCCGGTCGGGTTCTGCACGAGCGCTTGCCCGCGTATCGTGCCGGAGCTTCGATCGAGCGAATTATCCAGCATCTCGATCTGCCCGATCCAGTTGAATTCGGTCTCGTCCTCAAGGCGAATTTGCACGGCAGCGCCGCTTTCCTTCGCCCTGCGGAATTGCAGGAAGGCCCGCTCCGGCGCATCGAACACGAAGCGCATGGGGTTCTGCGTCATGATGGTGGTGAGCAAGGTCTGCTCGGCGGAGACCAGATTGCCCGCCGCCAGCCTGCGATAGGATGCGCGCCCGCTCGCTGGCGCCGTGATGCGGGTGAAGGAGAGGTCGAGCGAGGCGGCCTGCGCGACGGCGCGGGCATTGGCCAGCTCAGCAGCGGCCTGCTCTCGATCGGCAAGGCGGGTATCGACCAGCGACTGGCTGATGAAGCCATCGCCGATCAGGGCGGTGGCGCGCTTATACTCTGCCGACGTTCTGGCGAGGGCCGCCTGCGCGCGGGCCACGCCAGCACGGGCTTGCGCCAGTTTGGCGGCGAAGGGCCGTTGATCGAGCGTGAAGAGCAATTGCCCGCGCGTGACGGCCTGCCCGTCCTTGAAGTGAACCGATTGCAGCAGGCCCGAGACTCGCGGGCGCACGTCGATGGCGTCCACCGCTTCAAAACGCCCAGCATAATCCACCCAATCGGCCACATCACGGCTGAGCGGTCTGGCGACGACGACTTGCGGCGTGGGTGGCGGGGGGGGCGCTTTTTCGGAGCAGGCGGCCAAGATGCCAAGCGCGAAGGCGGTCAGAAAAGTGCGCCGGGCGACTGTGAGCAGCGAAATGGCAATCCTGCGGCATGTGCCGTTCTCACGTCGCACGATTGCGCTGCCGCTACCCCTCATCGTCCATCCCCTTGCGCCAGACTGCTAATTTTGTGTTCCAGCGCTTATGTCCGCTCGTCGTAGCAGTACGTCTTAGTAGACGAAAGCAACTATTGGCCTGCGAATGAGTAAGCGCTGGATGCGCACCTGCGTCCCCCGCGCTTACTCATGGCGTTCAGCTATGTTTAGAGCTTGAAAAGCTGCTGTGCATTGGTGCCCAAGATCTTGTCCCGCTGAACCGGGGGCAATGCACTTACGCGCGCCTTCACGCCGACCATATCCTGGATCGAGAACGGATAATCCGAGCCATAAAGCACCCGGTCTTCGCCAACCTGCTTCACAAGGAATTCGAGCGTCGGCTGGTCATACACAATCGCATCATACCAGAATTTGCGGAAATAGGCGCTTGGCGGCTTGTTCACGAGGCGGCGGCTGGTGGTGTTTTCCCACATCTTGTCCATGCGCGCGATCAGATAGGGCAGCGAGCCGCCACCATGACAGGCAATCAGCTTGAGCCCTTCAAACTTGTCCATGAAGCCGGTGAGGATGAAGCGGGCGTAAACGAGAGTCGTATCGCTGGTGAAGCCGATTGTGTTGGCGAGGCCGAAGGATTCAACGCCCCATTTCTTGATGTCGACCATCGGCACGGTCGGATGGATGAAGGCGGGCAGGCCGGATTCCTCGACAGCCTTCCATACCGGGTGGAAAAGCTCATTGTCCGGCAGCATACCCACCATGTTGGTGGTGAGGCACAGGCCTGCTGCGCCCATGCCCTGCACGCGCTTGAGCTCCTCGAGCGCCGCGTCGGGATATTGCCAGGGAAGCGAAGCCATCCACTTGATGCGACCGGGATATTTCTTCTCGGCGGCGGCGAAATCATCATTGACGTTGCGGGCGGTCTCGATGGCGACCTCGCGCGTGCTCCAGAACACATTGGGCGCGGTCAGGCTGATGATGGCGACATCGACACCAGCCTTGTCCATCGCGGCGATGCGCATGTCGAGGTTCGTCATGTCCGGCGCGAGGCGCACGATGGGCGCGCCGCGATATTCGATTGTCTCATCCGGCTTGGTGGGGAGCAATTTCGTATCGGCATCGGGATGCTTGCGCAGCATCTCAACCCATCGCGGCGTGAAATTATGCGTGTGCACGTCGATGACCGGCACCTTTGATGCGCCACGCTTTTTCGCGCCCGCACCCTGCGCCATCGCGGCGAGGCCAAGGCCCGCTGCACCCATCAGAATATCTCTGCGTTCCAGATTCATTGTCTCTCTCCTTCTCAGAATTCAGGCCTTGTCAGAATTTCAGGCGCACACCGGCGCGATAGCTGCGTCCGGTCTGGTCAAAGAAAATGGGGTTGGTGACTGAGTTGCCCGGCGCGATGGGCGGGTCGGTATCGAACAGATTATTGATCGCGGCATAGACCTGCATGGTCGAGCCACTGGATGCCGTGATCGTGTAGCGCAGCGCCAGATTGAAGGTCAGCATGTCCTGCACGATATTATTGTCGATGCTGTTGGCGAGTGTGTTGCGATAATTTGGATCGTCGGGGCCAATCAGGCTGCCATCATAGCTGCCCTTGGGAATATAATGCCCTTGCAAGGTTGCGCCGAACGGCCCCTTTTCGAACGTGAATGTGCCATCCAGTGTATATTTTGGAACACCGATGGGACCGCCGACCTGACGCCCTGTCTGCCCGGCCCGGTCCAGCGCGCCGGTTGCGTCGACCTGAATCAGATCGAACACGCGCGTGGCGAGTAGGTTGATGGCGATGCGATTGTCCGCACCGAAGCGCGTGGAATAATCCAGCTCAAAATCGATGCCGCGTGTCTTGATCTGTGTGACGTTGAGATATTGGTCCAGCACTTCGGAGATGAGGCCCGTCGAGGGATCGCGCGTGATCAGCGCGCAATAGCTCGTTCCGCCCGCATTGCACCGATCGGTGATGACCTGAGCCCCGACAAGATCGATACCGTTCTTGATCTTGATGTCATAATAGTCGGCGGAGAAGCGCAGGCCGGGGACCATGCGCGGCTGGAGCACGACGCCAGCGGTGTAGGTGTCCGCAATTTCCGGCTGCAAAGTATCGACGCCGCCACGGAAGATGCGCGCCAGCACCTGACTGCTGTTCGACGTATCGAACACCGCGCCCTGCGTGCCGACCAGTGGCGTATAAAGCTCGGCAGCGTTGGGCGCTCTTATATCCCGTGAGCGAGTGCCACGAAAGCGCACGCCGTCGACCGGTTCATAAATGCCGCCAAGCTTCCAGGTCGTGACGGACCCGCTCGTGCTGTAGTTGGTGCGCCGGATCGCACCGTTAAATTCAAGCATGCGCACACCCGGAAGATCGCGCAATATTGGCACGACGGTTTCGGCGTAGCCTTCCACGATATTGATCGTCTTCGGGCCGAAGGATGAAGCATTGGAGGTGTAGAAGCCGTTCGCCAGCGAAATCGGATCGGCAAGACCGCTCACGCGCTCGCTGCGATATTCGCCGCCAACTGCGATCGAGACTGGCCCTGAGCCGAAGTCCAGGATCTGCCCGGTGAGGTTGGCGGCCGCGACATGCTGCTGGAAGCGCGTGCTCTGTTCCGATGTGCCGAACGTATAGGCCTTGGCGGCAGCCGAGAAGCGATTTTGCCCAAACAGGTTGAGCGGCTGGCAGCCCGTGGCGGCGGCGCGCACGGCAGCGCTCGGGTCGAGTGTCGAGCGGCAGACGATATTGCCATTGGCAACGCCTGTGCGGAACCGCCCCTCATCAACAGCATCCAGCGCACGCGTGAAGTTGGCCGTGATGCGATTGTTGGCGACGACCTGCGAGGTGTTCGTCTGACCGAACTGATAATAGGCATCTGCCTTCCAGCCATTGCCAAGATCAGCATCGAAACCGCCGACGATGCGGAACGTCTTCGTGATGTTGGTGCCGATCGCCGTCCCGAGATCCTGCCCGACGCGGCCAAAGGTGAGCGTTTGCGCGTTCAGCGCCGTCATCTGGTTGACGATGGACTGGGGGAGATAGGCATTGTCTCGCCGGATCACGAGGGCCGGATCGCGGGTTTGGGAAGCGGGGGTAATCACCTCTACCCGCCCATAGGAGGCCTCTATGAATGGCGTGATCGCACCGAGATCATAGTCGGCGCGCCCGTAGAGCGCATAGCGTTCAACGGGGACTTTCAGCACGCCTGCTGAGCGAAATGCGTTTTGCCCATGGCCGCTGCCGCCCTGCATGAACAAGGTGGCATATTGCCCGCGCACGAATGGCACGGGGTTTCCGAAATCGTCGAATTGCACATTGGCGAGCGCTGTCGGCGCGTTGATCTTGCCAGCGTAGGTTTGGGTGGCGGTATGCACATCGCTGCTGATGACGCGGGCTGGCTGGCCATTGGTGCGATAGGCAGGATTGCTGAGCACCTGCCATTCCTGCGCGCACAGATCATATTCGTAACAACCGCCCATGCCGCGGTTCTTGTTATACTCGCCCCCAATGATGACGTGGCCGCGCCCGTCCGCAAAGCTGGTGCCTGCTGCGGCGGCGATGAGCTGATCGCTATCCTCGCCTCGCTGCGAAACGCCAGCTTGAGCATTGACGCGAACACCCTGCAGTTTTTTGTTGAGGATGAAATTGACGACACCAGCCACGGCATCGGAGCCATAGGCAGCCGATGCACCGCCCGTTACCAGCTCGACCCGGTCGATGAGGATGCCGGGGATGAGATTGGTATCGACGGCGCCTGTGATCGTGCTCGGCACAAAGCGGCGACCATCCACCAGTACGAGCGAGCGCTGAGCGCCCAGCCCGCGAAGATCGACTGTGCGTGCGCCACCCGCGCCAACGGTTACGCCCGATGTCGTTGGGGATGTCGTCGCGCGGAACGCGGGCAGTTGCGCCAAGGCTTCGCCAACGCTGGACGACGCCGTATTCTCTAGCCGCTCACTACC
>CAMLFF010000082.1 GCA_946479185.1 uncultured Sphingobium sp. | reverse complement strand
CCCGACACGCGGATTATGATTCCGCTGCTCTAACCAGCTGAGCTACTCCGCCCCAGAAGGGCATTTACCCAAGCCTTCTGGCCGGGTCGCAGCGCTATACGCAGGCGCAACTCGCTGGTCAATGGTCTGTTCGGTCGATTGCGAAACGCCGCATTCTCTGGCAATGACCAGCCTCATTTTGGATCGAACGCGCGAGACTGCTCTTCAGGGCAGCGGCGCAGGGGAGTGACTGTGCAGCATTTTGATTGCCTGATCGTGGGCGGGGGCCATGCCGGTGCGCAGGCTGCCATTCTGCTACGCCAATTGAAGTTTGAGGGGACGATCGGCCTCATCGGCGCGGAGTCCGAATTGCCCTATGAACGGCCACCGCTCTCCAAAGACTATCTGGCTGGCGAAAAGATTTTCGAGCGCATCTTGTTGCGCCCCGCCAAATTCTGGACCGATCAGGATATCACCCTCATTCTCGGCGAACGGGTGAAGACCATTCAGGCGGACGAGCATCGCGTCACCGTCTCCAATGATGTGCAATTTAGCTATGGCAAGCTGATCTGGGCTGGTGGCGGCGTGGCGCGGCGCTTGTCTTGCCCGGGCGCGACATCGACTGGTCTGTTCACCGTACGCAACCGCGCAGACGTGGATGGCCTCATGGCGATCTTGCCCACTGCAGAACGGTTTGCCATCGTGGGTGGCGGATATATCGGGCTGGAAGCGGCTGCGGTGCTGAGCAAACTTGGCAAGAGCGTGACGCTGCTGGAAGCGCAGGACCGCCTGCTCGCGCGCGTTGCTGGGCAGGACCTCTCAGACTTTTTTGCAGAGGATCACCGCGCGCACGGCGTGGACGTCCGTCTCTCGGCAAATGTCGAGGCAATCGAGGCTGACGCCAATGACCATGTCACTGGCGTCAAGCTGGCGGATGGCACGATTATCGCCGCCGACGCAGTGATCGTGGGGATTGGCATTATCCCTGAGACCGGTCCGCTGATTCTCGCTGGCGCGAGTGGCGGCAACGGCGTGGATGTGGACGAATATTGCCAGACCTCACTGCCCGACGTGTACGCCATTGGCGATTGCGCTGCGCATGAGAATCGCTTTGCCGCCGGGCGGCGGATGCGGCTGGAATCGGTGCAGAACGCCAATGATCAGGCAAAGGTCGCGGTGCAGCACATCATGGGCAATCCAGCGCCTTATGATGCGGTGCCCTGGTTCTGGTCGAACCAATATGATCTGCGGTTGCAGACGATTGGGCTCTCGATCGACTTTGACGAGGCGGTGCTTCGCGGTGATCCATCCACGCGCAGCTTCTCGATCATCTATCTGCGGCAAGGGCAGGTCGTGGCGCTCGATTGCGTCAACCGCACCAAGGATTATGTACAGGGCCGCGCCCATGTGATTGAGGGCAGTCGCCTCGATCGCGCGCAGCTGGCCGATATCGAGGTGCCGCTGAAGGAAGTAGGCCTGGCCTGAGGGCTAACCCCTAAACGGGTGGCGGCTGACCAGATCCCAGGGGCCGCCCCTATAGCTCCAGAGCATCAAGGCCGCGATTGAAAGCGGGCGAGGGCTGATCTGCGCGCGGAGCAACTCCAGCGTTGCGCGTGCCTGCGCCGGATCGACCTTGTTTTGCACGGTGATGTGCAGGCGCGGGACGGGGCGATCCTGCGGTGTCAGATGATGCTCGAACCGATCGGCAATCTGCGCCCGGATGGCGAGCAGGCCGGGGCAGTGCAATTTAAGCGCTACGCCACGACCCAGGGAGAAAAGCTCTGCGAGCTCGGCAGCGGGCTTGGGTGAGGCGGCAAGTCCCGCCACCAACCCGCGCAGTTCATCGACCATCGAAGGCGGGAGGTGGTGGAACAGGCTGATATGGGCTGGGGCCTGATTGCGCTCGGGTGGGAAATGCTTCCGTCGCAGTGCTTCCGCCCAGGCCTGATCCGCCGCCCCCATCTGGGCTGTCACGATGAGCGGGCCGAGTGGGGAGGGCGGGGTCATGCCTTCACGTCACCCGCCGCACAATCGCCACTAACAGGTTCACATTTCGCCACGCTGGCGGCGCAGATCATACCATTTACGCACATTGGCATTATGCTGGTCGAGCGTCTCGGCGAAAATATGCCCGCCCTTGCCATCTGCCACGAAATAGAGCGCCTTGGTCGATGCGGGACGAAGCACTGCCGCAATGGACGTGCGGCCCGGATTGGCAATCGGCCCCTTGGGCAGTCCCGTCATCGCGTAAGTGTTATAATCATTCACCGCCGTGATTTCCGAGCGCAGGATGCGTCGGCCCAGCGGTTTGCCCTTGGTGATGGGGTAGATGATCGTCGGATCGGCCTGCAGCATCATGCCCGTGCGCAGGCGATTGGAATAGACGCCAGCTACCGTTGGGCGCTCGGCGGGAATCGAGGTTTCCTTCTCCACGATACTGGCTAGCGTGATCGCCTGCTCGGGCGTGCTCACCACGATGTCCTTGGCGCGCTTGGGCCATTCGCTGGCGATGAATTTGCTCATTGCCGCCTGCATCCGCTCAAGCACAGCGGCCCGCATCTCGCCTTTTTGATAGGCATAGCTGTCCGGCATGACCGAACCCTCCTTCGGCACCGCGATGGAGCCGGTCAGATCCTTGTTCGCCATCAGCCGCTCATGGACGAGAATGGATGGCATGCCCTCAGGAATGGCGACAAGATAATTGACCGTCTTGCCGCTCTGCAGGATCGCGAGGACGCCAGCATTGCTGGTTTCCTTCGGGATCAGATATTCGCCCGCCTTGATGGAGCCATTATCGCCTAAGAGCCGAGCACGTGCCAGGAACGCCTCAGCGGACCCGATCACATCCTGCTCTTCAAGTTTGGCCGCAGCGACCCGCAGCGTCGCGCCTTCCGGCACGACGACGTTCACATCCGCTTCGAGAGGGCCGGGCCTCGTCCATCCATTGACGAAGTTGAACGCGACCAGCGCCAACCCCGCCAATATCAAGACAAGGATCGTGAGTCCGGCCCGGCGCATGGCGGTCAGACCGGCCTCAGCACCAGGCTGGCATTGGTGCCGCCAAAGCCGAAGCTATTGTTCAGCACCGCGCGCACCTTGCGCTGCTTGGCGACGTGGGGAACGAGGTCGACTCCCGCGCAGCCCTCGCTTGGATCATCCAGATTGAGCGTTGGCGGCACGATCTGATCGCGCATCGCGAGGATGCAGAAGATCGTCTCGACAGCACCCGCGCCGCCAAGCAAATGGCCGATCGCCGATTTCGTGGAGGACATGGACATGGTGTCCAGCGTCGAGCCAAACAGCCTGCGCACCGCGCCCAGCTCCAGCTCGTCGCCAAGCGGTGTGGAGGTGCCATGCGCATTCACATAATCGATGTCGGCCAGCTCAAGGCCGGACTTACGCATCGCCATTTCCATCGCGCGGAAGGCGCCTGAGCCTTGCGGGTGTGGCGCCGTGACATGATAGGCGTCGCCCGAGAGGCCATAGCCAATCACTTCGGCATAGATTTTCGCGCCGCGCGCCTTGGCATGCTCATATTCCTCGAGCACGACCACGCCTGCACCTTCACCCATCACGAAGCCGTCACGGCCCTTGTCATAAGGGCGTGAGGCTTTTTCTGGCGTGTCGTTGAAGCTCGTCGAGAGCGCGCGGGCTTGCGCAAAGCCTGCGATGCCGAGCGGGCAGATCGCGCCTTCCGCGCCGCCTGCGAGCATCACATCGGCATCATCCATCGCGATCATGCGCGCAGCGTCGCCAATCGAGTGAACGCCGGTGGCACAGGCGGTCACGACAGCATGATTGGGGCCCATCAGGCCATATTTGATGCTGACTTGCCCGGAGATGAGATTGATGAGGCGACCATGCACGAAATGCGGGGACACGCGGCGCGGTCCCTTTTCATGCAGCACGATCGATTCGCTGGCGATGCCGGGGAGGCCGCCAATCCCTGAGCCGATGGAGCAACCGGCGCGCAGCCGCTGCTCTTCGCTCATCTCGGTGAGGCCGGCATCTTCCAGCGCTTGCCCAGCCGCATCGATGCCGAAAATGATGAACGGATCGACCTGCCGCTGGACCTTGTGGTCAACGCGCAAATTGGGGTCGAAGCCCCATTCATGATCCTTGGGCTTCACTTCACAAGCGATGCGGCACGCATAATCCGTGGCATCGAAATGCGTGATCTGGCCTGCGCCTGAGCGAGAGGCGATGATGTTCGCCCAGCTCGTCTCAACGTCGCCGCCCAAGGGCGAGACCATGCCGAGACCGGTTACGACGACACGACGCATGTCACTCTCCTATTCCAAACGCTGGCTGTAAAAGCCGTACTGCCGGAGCAGGCTGACCTGCCCGACAAATGGAAACGGCCCCCCTCATGCGAGCGAACCCGCGACCGGAGAGCCGTATCCCTTCACATTCATTGGCCGGACGAGCCTGCGCGAACGCAGGCTGCCGCACATGAATCTTACTGCTTGCCGTCGATGAAATCGATCGCGTCCTTCACGGTCGCAATCTTCTCAGCGGCATCGTCCGGGATTTCAACGCCGAACTCTTCTTCGAAAGCCATGACCAGCTCAACGATGTCGAGGCTGTCTGCGCCGAGATCGTCGATGAAGCTCGCGTCTTCGGTCACCTTTTCCGCCTCGACGCCGAGGTGCTCGACGACGATCTTCTTCACGCGATCTGCGGTCTCACTCATGGGTGGTCCTTCACTTAAGTTTTTTGCCAATTCGGGATGAAGCCCTAGTGCCAAGGAAAGGGCGTGACAAGAGGCTAGCGGCAGGGGAGCATGTTGAATGTCCCTGCGCCCGATGTTTATAGGGTCAGGACCCGGACACTATCAACGTCAAAAGCAAAAACACTTTGCCCGCAGAGGTGCCGCATCCCATATGCGCGGCAACGATCATTCTGCACCGAGGAAATGCCATGAGCGATTATGATTTCGACCTGTTCGTGATCGGTGCGGGATCAGGCGGCGTGCGGGCCTCGCGCGTGGCGGCAGGGCATGGCGCACGGGTAGCCGTTGCGGAAGAGCATAAGGTTGGCGGCACCTGCGTGATCCGCGGCTGCGTGCCGAAAAAGCTGCTCGTCTACGGCGCGCATTTTGCCGAAGATCTCAAGGATGCCCGGCGTTTTGGCTGGGATGTGCCGGAATGCAGCTTCGATTGGCCGCGCCTGCGCGACAATGTGATTGGTGAAGTGTCGCGGCTGGAAGGGCTATATCAGCAGACGCTCGACAATAATAAGGTGACGACCTTTCATGAGCGCGCCAGCATCGAGGGGCCTCATGAGGTGCGCCTTGCGAGCGGCAAGATCGTCACGGCCAAATATATCCTCATCGCGGCGGGGGCATGGCCTTCGATTCCCGAAGCGCCGGGGAGCGAGCATGGCATCACCTCGAACGAGGTTTTCCATCTGGAGAAATTGCCCAAGCGTGTCGTGATTTTTGGCGGCGGTTACATTGCCAATGAATTTGCCGGGATTTTCCACGAGTTCGGATCGCATGTGACGCTGGTGCTGCGCGGCGACCAGATTCTGCGCGGCTATGATGAGCAGATTCGCGACCGGCTGCTCCAGATCAGCATCACCAAGGGCATTGAATTCAAGTTCAACGCGCCGCTCGAAAAGATCGAGAAGAATGAGGATGGCTCGCTCAAGGTCTTCATCGGCGGCAAGGAGCCGCTTGAGGCGGACACCGTGCTGTTCGCCACTGGTCGCTCACCCAAGATCGAAGGGCTGGGCCTCGACAAGGTCGGCGTTGAGCTGGAGAAGGGCGCCATCAAGGTCGATGAGTATAGCCGCACCAATATCGAGAGCATCTATGCTGTCGGCGATGTGACGGACCGGGTGCAGTTGACGCCCGTTGCGATCCGCGAGGGCCATGCCTTCGCTGACACGGTGTTCGGCGGCAATCCGCGCACGGTCGATTATGAGAATATTCCCTCCGCGGTCTTCTCCAATCCGCCCATCGGCTCGGTGGGCATGACGGAAGGCGAGGCGCGTAACAAGCTGGGCTCGATCAAGGTCTACACATCGGATTTCCGCCCGATGAAGTTCACCCTAGCGGGGCGCAACGAGCGCAGCCTCTACAAGCTGGTGTGCGATGCGACGACGGATCGCGTGGTGGGTATCCACATGATCAGCCCGGATGCGCCTGAGATTCTGCAGGCCGCTGCGATTGCGGTGAAGGCGGGACTGACCAAGGCTGATTTCGACGACACTGTGGCTCTGCACCCGAGTATGGCCGAAGAATTGGTGCTGATGCGCTAAATAGCTCAGTCGATCCCGTAAGGCACGATCCGCCGCACGCCTTGCTCGACATGGATCGGGCGGTCGAGCGGCGGGAATGCCCGGTGGGCGCAACCTGACCGCGGGCAAAGGCGGCATGTAGGGCCGATAGGATCGGGCGATTCGCTAGCGATATCCATTGCGTCGGCGTAGACGAAATTCGCCGCATGGCTCGCCTCGCAGCCTAGCACGATGGCGTAGCGGCGTGTTTGTTGACCAGCTCCTGCCAGCGGCTTGGCGATGCCGCGTGCAATGCTGAGGTAGCGCACACCATCCGGCATTTCCGCGAACTGCAGGATCGTCTCGTCCGCGCGCGCGACTGCATCATGGGCGCTCCATAAGGGGCATGCGCCGCCATAGCGGGCAAATTCCAGCCGGGTTGCGCTGCGCCGCTTGGTGATATTGCCCGCCATATCGACGCGGTAGAAGTAGAAGGGCACGCCGCGCTGGCCCGGCCTCTGAAGCGTGGCGAGGCGATGGCAGCTTTGCTCGAAGCTGGTGCCGAACTGGCGGCTGAGCTGATCGACATCATTGCGCAGCGCGCGCGCCGCCTGCCGAAACGCGCCATAGGGCATGAGCAGCGCGCCCGCGGCATAATTGACCAGCGCCAGCATGAGCAGATGGCGGGCGGCGGGGTCATCGACACCGGCTTGATCAACGATTTCCTTCATCTGATCGCTCAGCTCGAACTGCATGAGCTGGCAGGCAAGCTGGAAGGTCTGGCTCGCGGCTGGCAGGCTGGCGTTGATCGTGAGGCGCTTGCCATCGGGGGAGAGGGCGCGCAGCAAGTGAGGCTCGGTCTCTGCAAGTAGCGTTTCGCATTGGTGGCGCGATGAGAGAGCGTCGATCAGCCGCACTATGCGATCATCTGGCGCCAGCCCTAGGGTGAGGCTCAAATCCTCCGCAGCAGTATCAAGCGCGTGGATATAATTGGCGGTTCCGTGAAACCAGTCGCCGACTTGCGCCCAAGGCGTTCGCGGCGCGGCCAGCGTTTCGGTCGCGACGGCCTCCTCCAATATTGCGAGGCGCTGTTCGGCCTGTCGCAGAGCATGGTGCAGCTCAACATAACGGGCGGCGAAATCGGGGTAATGGAGGTGCAGCCGCTCGGCGCGCTCTGGGGCCGGGGGTGGCGATCCATGCCCTGGGTTGGCCAGCGCCCAATTGAAGGCGCCGAGCAATTGCTCCTCGGGCCGCTCATCGAAGCTGGACCAATCGAGCGGGAAGGCCGCCGCCAGCGCTGCTTTCACGCGCGCGGTGAGGGGCCGATCATCATTTTCGAGCTGGGAGAGGTAGGGCACGGAGATGCCGAGCAGCCGCGCCATTGCTGGTTGATCGAGCCTGCTTTCAATGCGCAGCTCCCGCACGCGCTGGCCGACGAAAATCCTGTTGCCGCGCGCCATGAGGTTCCGTTCTGCAATTGGCCAATGTCGCCGCTGGCTTCCTAAGCAGGCGAGGGTTGCTTTGCAAGAATGGCGATTTGCAAAGTGATCATGGGTGAATGTTGCACCTTTGGCCAAGCCTGCTAGCCTGCAGGCAAATGCCGGTCATATTAGGGAGGAATGCTTGAGCCACCATCTTACGGTCATGCTCGATAATGGCGTGCTGACCCTGACGCTGAACCGCCCTGAGCGATTGAATGCGCTTTCCACGGACTTGCTGGCGGATCTCGCCCATGCGCTGGACGAGGCGACACAGGCAGGCGCGCGGGTTGTTCTGTTGACCGGCTCCGGTCGCGCCTTTTGCTCTGGTGCGGATCTGGCAGGCGAGGGCGGGGTGACGGCCGATCTGGGCGATACGCTGGCGACCTATTATCATCCCTTGTTTCTGCGGCTGGCGGCTTTGGATATTCCGGTGGTGACTGCGCTGAATGGTCCGGCAGTGGGCGCAGGCGTGGCACTTGCCCTTGCTGGCGACATCGTGGTGATGGCCCGCTCGGCTTATTTGCAGCTCGGTTTCGTGAATATCGGCCTTGTGCCGGATGCGGGGGCGACATGGCTGCTCGCCAAAAGCGCGGGCCGGGCCAAAGCGCTTGAAATGGCGCTACTTGGCGAGGCGATGAGTGCGCAGGAGGCCAAGGATGCGGGGCTTGTTGCGCGGGTGGTTGATGATGAGGGGCTGGCTAGCGAGGCTATGGCGATCGCGCGGCGCCTTGCCGATGGGCCAACGCTGGCGATTGGCCTCATCCGCAAGCAGGTTGCCGCCGCGCTTAATCTCACGCTGCCGGAGACAATGACGCTAGAGGCGCAGAATCAGACGGCAGCGGGACGCACGAGCGATTTTCGTGAAGGGGTGCTGGCCTTCATGCAGAAGCGCAAGCCCAAGTTCAACGGATCATGACGTGAAATCTCGTGCCGCTGGGTGCGGCAGGGATTACGAGCGCGGCACGGATGTGCAGTGCGGATAGACAGGAGAGTATAGAATGACCCAGAAGATCGATACGCTCGCCGTTCACGCCGGGACCGAGCCCGACCCCACGACCAAGGCGCGCATCACGCCGATCTATCAGACGGCATCCTATGTGTTCGACGATGCCGATCATGCCGCGCGCCTGTTTGGCCTGCAGGAATTTGGCAACATCTACACCCGCATCATGAACCCCACCAACGCCGTGCTTGAAGGCAAGCTGGCGGCGCTGGAAGGTGGCGCGGCGGCGCTGGCGGTGTCATCGGGTCATTCAGCACAATTTCTGGCTTTCCATACGCTTATGGAGCCCGGCTGCCACATCGTCGCAGCCAAGAAGCTCTATGGCGGCTCGCTCAATCAGATCGGCCATAGCTTCAAGAAAATGGCGTGGGACTCGACCTTCGTCGATGCCGACAATCCCGATAATGTCGCAGCAGCCATCACGGACAAGACGCGCGCGGTCTTCATCGAAAGCCTCGCCAATCCGGGTGGCGTCGTTCAGGATATCGAGGCGATTGCCAACATCGCGCATGATGCTGGGGTGCCGCTCGTCGTCGATAACACGCTGGCGACACCTGCGCTCTGTCGCCCCATCGAACATGGCGCAGACATCGTCGTCCATTCGCTCACCAAGTTCCTGAACGGGCATGGCAATTCGGTCGGCGGCGCGATCGTGGATGCGGGGACATTTGATTGGGTGAAGTCCGGCAAATATCCAACGCTTACAGAGCCCAACGCATCCTATCATGGCGCTGTGCTGAGCGATGCCGTGGGGCCGATCTCCTTCATCATCGCCTGCCGCGTGCTCGGCCTGCGCGATCTGGGGCCTGCGCTCGCGCCGATGAACGCCTTCCTGACGCTGACCGGCATGGAGACGCTGGCGCTGCGCATGGAGCGGCATTGCGATAATGCGCTGGCGCTCGCGCAATGGCTGCAGAAACATCCTAAAATTGCTTGGGTTGGCTATGCAGGGCTGCCGGACAATCAATATCATGCGCTCGCCCAGCGCTACCTAGGCGGCAAGGGCGGGGCGGTGTTCACCTTTGGCCTCAAGGGTGGCCGGGATGCGGGCATCAAGCTGGTTTCCGGCGTGAAGCTGTTCAGCCATCTGGCGAATATTGGTGACACGCGCTCGCTCATCATTCATCCGGCCTCCACGACACATAGCCAGCTCTCCGATGAGGAACTGGTGCAGGCAGGCGCGGGACCAGATGTGGTCCGCGTCTCGGTCGGCATCGAGCATATCGACGATATCATCGCCGATATGGCTCAGGCGCTCGACCAGATCTGATTGAGGAAGGAAGACGAGTGACCATGCCCGCCCGCACCGATTGGACACGCGAGGAAATCAGCGCGCTGTTCGACATGCCCTTCATGGACCTCATCTATGAGGCGCAGAGCCTGCACCGCGCGCATCATCCCCGCAATGAAGTGCAGCTCTCGACTTTGCTCTCGATCAAGACCGGCGGTTGCCCGGAGGATTGCGGCTATTGCAACCAGTCGGTGCATGCGGAAACGGAGCTCAAGGCAACCAAGCTGATGGATGTGCGAGCCGTGCTGCAATCCGCTGCGCAGGCCAAGGATCAGGGCTCGGGCCGCTTCTGCATGGGAGCGGCATGGCGCAACCCCAAGGACCGTGACATGCCCGCCCTCATCGAGATGGTGAAGGGCGTGCGCTCAATGGGGCTGGAGACCTGTATGACGCTCGGCATGCTGACGTCCAAGCAGGCGGACATGCTGGCCGATGCAGGCCTCGACTATTATAACCATAATATCGATACCTCGCCTGAGAAATATGCCGACGTCATCACGACACGCAGCTTCCAGGATCGGCTGGATACGCTGGACGCCGTGCGCTCGGCGGGCATCAATGTGTGCTGCGGCGGCATTGTCGGCATGGGCGAGACTCGGGAGGACCGCGTTGGCTTCATACTCGCGCTGGCGACCATGCCGCACCCTGAAAGCGTGCCGATCAATGCGCTGGTGCCGGTGAAGGGCACC
>CAMLFF010000081.1 GCA_946479185.1 uncultured Sphingobium sp. | reverse complement strand
TTCGTCTCGAAGCCCGGCTTGCTGAACAGAGCAACGGACTTTTCCTGATCCGCCAAATCCTCGCTGTGCATGAAGGGGATGTAGAAGAAGGGCCGGGCCGCATCGACGAAGGCATCGTCATAGCCCCGTTCCAGCGCGGCATTGGCGATATTTCGCGCCAGCCCATCGGTGGTAAAGGCACGCGCCTCCCCCCGGAACATATTGCGCGGGAACTGATCGAACAACACGAGCGCAGCCAGCGCGGTATCGGCATCCTCGAGGAAAGCCTCGGCAGGCTTGTCGCGCTGCGCTTCCCAAAGCGCGCGGAACAGATGGGTCAGCCGCGCATCCTCTTCATCGGATGAATTGAACCAGCCGTCCTCGCCAATCTCGTTCAGCCAATAATTGAGCACTGCCGCCACCCAGCCTGCATCCACGTCCACCGTGGCGGCCTCCCGCTCCGGGAAGCGATCCTGAACCCGCACCGGCAGTCCATCGATGCTGCGCGTGCGATGCGAGATTCGCTCCAGCCGCTCGGGCGTTTCGTGCTGCTCGTTATAGCGCGAGAGCGTTGGCCGATCCCGCTCGAAGCTCATCATGGGCACACCCCAGCCGCAGCTTTCCTGCAAGCTCTCGACCGAGATGAGGAAGATCTGGCGCGTGCCGGGCAGGATGGTGAAGGCGCGCGAGACGATATCCCACTCATCATCCTGCGGAAGCACCGCGCGGCCCTTGCCATAAAGCCGCAAGATGAGCGGCGGCTGCTCGAAGGCGCAGAACATGATGGTGATGCGGCCATCCGCGCTCAGATGCGCCTGCGTCTCGTTGCCGGACCCGGCGACATCCAGATAGCCGATGAGATTTGGCCCCAGCACCCGGAAGCTGTCCATGCCCTTGGGGCTCAGATTGATCCGCGCATCCGCCGCTGCCGTGGCGACGAAGAACATCGGCTGCTCCTCGATGAAGACGCGTTGCTTGTCTGAAATAGCAGTGAAGAAATCGGACATGGGTCTCTCAAAGGCTCGGGGCGCGTTGACGCGCATGGGTCATGCGCATAACCTATGCGCATGAAGCTTGATCCTATCTCTTCTGGCAAGCGCAAGCCAGTCAATCTCTCGCTCGATAGCGGCGTGGTGCAAGCTGCGCGCGAGGCTGGTATCAATCTCTCGCAAACCTGCGAAGCTGCGCTGCGCGCGGCCGCAAAGACAGCGCGCGACCAGCGCTGGCAGGAAGAGAATCGGGACTGGATTGATTCGCATAATGAATGGGTTGAGAAGAACGGCCTGCCGCTGACGCGCTACCGCATGTTCTGATGGCTCAATATGACGTTGTCCGCCTCAGATCGGGGCAATGGGTGGTCGATTGTCAGGCCGAGCTTCTCGCTGGCATCAGCAGCCGCTTTGTGGTGCCGCTGCTGCGCTCGCAGGACGCGCCGCCGCCCCGGCCTCACCTCAATCCTCAGTTCACGATCCAAGGCGAGAACTGGCTGTTCGTAACCCAGTTTGCTGGCACTATTTCCGTGACGGAGATAGAGACGGTGATCCTATCGCTCGCGCACGAGGAATATAGGATCAAGAACGCGCTCGACATGTTGCTGACCGGAATCTGAGCCACGCGGACGAGCGGGTAAGCGCGTCCTTTACCCGGCCATGCCGCCGACCGTGAGGCCTTCCATCAGCAGGGTTGGCTGGCCAACGCCCGCAGGCACGCCCTGCCCGCCCTTGCCGCACACGCCGATACCCTCATCGAGCGCCAGATCATTGCCGATGCCGATGATCTGCTTCAGCGCCGTAGGTCCGTCGCCAATCAGCGTCGCGCCCTTGATGGAATCGCCAATCTTGCCATTCTCGACCTTGTAGGCCTCGGTGCAGGAGAAGACGAATTTGCCCGAGACGATATCCACCTGCCCGCCGCCAAAGCTGCGCGCGAAAATGCCATTCTTCACGCGGGAGAGCAGCTCCTCGGGGTCATCTTGCCCGCTGCGCGCATAAGTATTGGTCATGCGCGGCATGGGCGCATGGGCATAGCTCTCGCGCCGTCCATTGCCGGTGGGCGCTACGCCCATCAGCCGCGCATTCAAGCGATCCTGCATATAGCCACGCAATATGCCGTCCTCGATCAGCACATTCTCCTGCGTCGGCGTGCCTTCATCATCGATGGAGAGCGAGCCACGCCGCGCATCCATCGCGCCATTGTCCACCACGGTCACGCCGGACGCAGCCACACGCTGGCCAATTTTGCCAGTGAAGGCCGATGTGCCCTTGCGGTTGAAATCGCCCTCAAGGCCGTGGCCTACTGCCTCATGCAGCATCACGCCGGGCCAGCCAGGGCCGAGCAGCACGGTCATTTCGCCGACCGGCGCATTCACCGAGCGCAGATTGACCAGTGCCTGAGACAGCGCCTCATCAATCGCGCGCTCCCAGGTCGCATCCTCGAACAGCGAATCATATAGATAGCGCCCGCCAATGCCGAACGAACCTGATTCGCGACGGCCATTTTCCTCGACGATGATTGAGACATTCAGGCGCACCAGCGGCCGAACGTCCGTCGCCATGAAGCCATCGGCGCGCACAATCTCGACCACGGACCAGCTCCCGCCGAGCGATGCCGAGACCTGCACGACCCGCGGATCGCGCGCGCGGGCTGCGGCATCCACCTTGGTCATCAGGTCAACCTTCTTGGCGAAGGGCACGAGATCGAGCGGGTTAGCGTCGGTGTAAAGGTGGCGGTTGGTGCGCTGGGGTGGCGGCGCCTTGGCCTGCTTGGCAGGATCGAGCAATTGCAGCGTTTGCGCGGCGCGGCGGATGGCGCTCTCGCTGATGTCATTGGCGTGAGCAAAGCCGGTCATCTCACCGGAAACGCCGCGCAGGCCAAAGCCCGCATCGGTCGAATAATCGGCGGTTTTCAGGCGGCCATCATCAAAGCCTAAGCTCTCACTGGCGATGAATTGCATGTAAAGCTCGCCATCTTCGCAACCTTGCAGCGCATCGGCCGTGAGTTGGCGGGCGCTGTCAGGATCAAGCGCCCCGTCGCGATAGATGAATGAGCGGGCGTCGGCGATCTGGGTGGCTGCATCTGTCATGCAGCGGATATAGGCAGTTGCGTGGGCCGGGCAAAGGCCTTGCGCGGGGGAATCACGAAGGTTGCGGTGGATCGATCAACCGCAGCTCGTTTTTTTAGAGGCTGGCGCCCGAGGAGATGTCCGGCTTGCTGGCCAGATCCGCATTGTCAGCAGGGCCGCCTTCCAGCACGAAGCGCCGGTCGCAATAGCCGCAATCGACATAGCCATGCTCGTCAATCTCAAGGAAGATGCGCGGATGGCCAAGCGCGGCGGGCACGCCATGACCTGAACCATCGCAGGAAACGCGGCGGTTATGAACGCGGAGAATCTCGGGCGGGTTTTGCATGGGTTTGCGGTTAGCATCGCCGCAGCGCCTGGGCAATATGGAGTATGCGCACACCCGGTTGATCGCCAGAGCGGCGCGCGATAGAATAGCTGCTCACCTGCAAGGAGCGCACGACATGAACTGGACATTGGATTGCCGCTCTTCTGTCCAATCATCGCAGGTATCCCATGTCCGCTCCCGCTCTTCTCACGCTCGATCAGGTCAGTGCCGCACGACCTGACGGCACGCTACTTTTCAACGATCTAACGCTTGCGGTAGGCCGTGAGCGCATTGGCCTTGTCGGGCGCAACGGGTCTGGCAAATCGACGCTGCTTGCCCTCATCAAGGCGGAGGGCGAGCCTGCCGCCGGGCGCATCAGCCGGACCGGACGGATTGCGGCACTGCGCCAGATTCTGCCCGATGCGGGCGAAGTTCAGGATGCGCTCGGCGTGCGGGCGGCGCTTGACCGGCTCGCACGGCTGGATGCTGGCCAAGGCTCGCCCGATGATGCAGGCGAGGCTGACTGGACGCTTACCGAGCGGCTGGCGGCGGTGCTGGATGATGTCGGCCTGCCAGGGCTGGCGCTCGACCGTAGCTGTGCCTCACTCAGCGGCGGGGAGCGTACGCGGCTGGGCATCGCCGCCATGCTGCTCAGCCAGCCGGAACTGCTCTTGCTCGATGAGCCGACCAACAATCTCGATGTGCAGGGGCGCGAGGCGATTGCTGCGCTCCTCTCGCGCTGGCCGGGCGGCGCCATCATCGCCAGCCATGACCGCATATTGCTGGAAGGCATGGACCGCATCGTCCACCTCTCGCCAGTGGGCATCATGAGCGTGGCGGGCGGGTGGAGCGATTTCGTCACACAGCGCGACGCCCTGCGCGAGCGGGCAGAAGTAGCGCTGGAAAGCAGGCGGCGCGATCTCGATCAGCGCCACCGCGCAGCGCAGACGCAGGCCGAGCGCAAAGCGCGGCGCGACAAAGCCGGGCGCGCCGCGAAAGCGCGTAACGATATGCCCCGCATCCTCATGGGTCGCCGCGCCGAGCAGGCCGAGCAGAGCGGCGCGCGCGACCAGCAAGTGGCCACGCGCCAGATCGACGAGGCGCAGAGCAATATTGAGGCGGCGCGAGCTCAGGTGGAGATTTTGGCGCCGCTTCACATCGATCTGCCCCCTTCCGGCCTGCCAGCCAATCGCACGTTGCTGCGCTTTGAGGATGTGGTGCTTGAGCGCGGCGGGCGACGGCTGTTCGGCCCACTCTCCTTCAACGTGACGGGGCCACAACGCATCGCGACTGAGGGCACTAACGGTAGCGGGAAGACGAGCTTGCTCGCACTTGCCGCTGGTGTGATGGAGCCAACGCAGGGCCACATCCATCGTGCGGACAATGCGATCGCCATGCTCGATCAGTTCGCTGCGCTGCTGCGGCCCGATCTGGACCTTGTGGAGAATATCCGCGCTGCGCATCCCGGCATGACGACAGGCGACGCCCATGCGGTGCTGGCGCGATTTGCCTTCCGCAACCGCGATGCGCGCAAGCTGGCGGGTGTGTTAAGCGGCGGAGAGCGGCTGCGGGCTGGTCTGGCAATCGTGACCGCCGGGCCGGTGCCGCCGCAACTGCTCATTCTGGATGAGCCCACCAATCATCTGGATGTCGAAAGCATCGAGACGTTGGAACAGGCGCTGATCGCCTATGATGGTGCGTTAATAGTGGTGAGCCATGACGCCACGTTCATCCGCAACATCGGCGTGACGGATCGGATCGACCTGCCGGATCGGCGCGCGTTATGAGCACGCCGATCCGAACGACTTAGAAATCAGTCGAACAATTCTTCGAGGAAGGATTTGCGCTTCTTTGGATAGCCCTTGTGGCCCGGATAACCGCGATCCTGGCCATAAGCGTCGCGATGTTGCGGCTGATATGCGGGCGCCTGCTGGATGGGGGCCTGCTGCACGGGAGGCGGGGGCGCCATATCCTGGCTGGCCCGCTCGATGATCTTGTCGAGCTCGCCACGATCAAGCCAGACGCCGCGGCATTGCGGGCAATAATCAATCTCGACGCCCTGGCGCTCGCTCATCACGAGCGGAACTTTGCAGACTGGGCAGGGCATGGAATGGGCTGAAGACATGGCATAACCTCCGATAGAGTTGGGCGGCCCGCCGCATGATCGGAAGGCCGGACAAATCGAAAGCGCTGATGCTTGGGCATTGGAATAACCGGCACCGAGCGCACTCGATGCGGTCCGACATCACGATCTGATGGATCGCCAGAGGGGCCCGGCCCGCATGATGGAGGTAATGGGCCTGCGCGTCAGGTCAAGGTCGCGCGCTTGTCTCCAAGGCAAGAAAAAAGGGCCGCCCCGAAGGACAGCCCTTGTTTTTCTTGGCAAGGACGGAAAACCGTCTCGCGAAATTAACGCTTCGAGAACTGGAAGCTACGACGGGCCTTGGCGCGGCCGTACTTCTTACGCTCGACGACGCGTGGATCGCGCGTCAGGAAGCCTTCTGCCTTCACGGCTGCACGCAGCTTGGGCTCATATTTGGTGAGCGCCTGCGCGATGCCATGCTTGACCGCACCGGCTTGACCCGAGAGGCCACCGCCCTTGACGGTGCAAATGACGTCATACTGGCCATCACGCTCCGTTACCGTGAACGGCTGGTTGATGACGAGGCGCAGCGTGGGACGTGCGAAATAGGTTTCCTGATCGCGGCCATTGACCGTGATCTTGCCGGTGCCGGGCTTCACCCAAACGCGGGCGACGGCATCCTTACGACGACCGGTTGCATAAGCGCGGCCCTGCTTGTCCAGCTCTTGCTGACGCAGCGGTGCGTTGCTCACGCGAACTTCTGGTGCCTGCACCGCGTCAGCGGCTGGCTCACCAGCGGCTTCGGTCTGGGTCAGGTCCTGCAGATCGGACAGTGAATTGACAGTATCAGACATCAGGCACCAACCTTGTTCTTGCGGTTCATCGCCGCAACATCAATCACATCAGGGTTCTGGGCGCCGTGCGGATGCTCGGTGCCGGCGAACACGCGCAGATTGCGCATCTGCTGACGGCCAAGGGGACCGCGCGGGATCATGCGCTCAATCGCCTTTTCCAGAACACGCTCAGGGAAACGACCCTGAAGGATCTTCTGAGGCGTGGTTTCCTTGATGCCACCGATGTAGCCGGTGTGCTTGTAATAGACTTTGTCGGTCAGCTTCTTGCCGGTGAACTTCACCTTGTCCGCGTTGATGACGATGACATTGTCACCGCAATCCACATGGGGTGTGAAGCTTGGCTTGGTCTTGCCGCGCAGGATATTTGCGATGATCGACGCAACGCGACCGACCACAAGGCCTTCCGCATCGATCAATACCCATTTTTTATCGACCGTAGCCGGGTTCGCCGACTTGGTGGTCTTCATGAGAGCCTTCATGGCCTCTGCCTCCAGATTAAAAACAACAAGGCGGCACCGCGAGGCACCGCCAACACCGGCGCCAATGCGCGCAAGGGCTCAGAGAGTCAAGAAAAACGGGCGATTGCTGACAGGTATTTGGATACCCTATGGATTTGGCGCGGCTTTAGACTGCCAGTTTAGCCTCGCCCATGCGATGCGTGCCCGCCACCGCGACGGCCAGCAGCAGCGCACCCACAAGCTGATGCGTGACGGCAATGTGCAGCGACACGCCCGTCAGCACCGTGCCGATGCCCAGCATGATCTGCAGCAGCGTCACGCCAGTAAGCGCATAGGAGCGGCGCAGCGCCCCTGCATTATAAAGCCGTCCCGCAAGCCAGAACATAGCGCCTGCCGCGAAGAAGGCCCACCAGCGATGGAGGAAATGCACGAGGAAGGGATCGCTGGTGAGCGTCATCCAGAGCGAGCCCCACCATTCGATGCCATCTGGCACGAAGCGATCATTCATCATCGGCCAAGTGTTGGAGACATAGCCTGCCCGCAGCCCGGCGGTCAGCGCGCCGAGCAGCAGCTGCACGAACAGGATGAGTATGGCGATGCTCGGACCGATCCGCAGCCTCGCCTTCGCTACCATGCTATCGCGCGCCAGACGGGCGAAATCGCAGGCGGTCCACACCACGGCGCCAAGCAGGAGGAGCGCCATGCCGAGATGCGCGGCCAGCATGGCGGGCTGCACGTTCACCCGGTCCGTCAGCCCGCTCTTCACCATGAACCAGCCAACCGCGCCCTGCGCACCGCCCAGCAGCAGCAGGCCAGTGAGGCGCATGCCAAAGCCGCGCGGGATCGCCTTGCGCACCGCGAACCCTGCGAGCGGCAACGCATATGCCAGGCCAATGATGCGCCCAATCAGCCGGTGGAAATATTCCCAGAAAAAGATGCGCTTAAAGGCCTCAAGCGTCATGCCCTGGTTCATCAGCGCATATTGCGAGCTGGCCCGGTAGAGATCGAACTCCTTCTGCCAGCTTGCCTCCGTGAGCGGCGGGATCGTGCCGGTAACGGGTTTCCACTCGGTGATCGACAGGCCCGATTCGGTGAGCCGTGTGACACCACCAACCGCGACCATGAACAGGATGAGCCCTGCGATGATGAACAGCCAGCGGGCCAGCGCGCGCGGGCGGGGAGCGGAGGTCTGGACCGGATCAGCCATGCGCTCCCAATGCTCCGGGACCCGCTTAGAAGCAAGTCCGCTTTGACCCGCAATCCTGCAGGATCGAGCCGGTGACCAAATCGATGAAATGAAACAATATCTCAAATGATATGTTGTAACTTAAAGTCGATGGTTCTAAATAATCCTCAGATGACGACTCTTACTGCCTCCCGGATGCCGCGCCTTGATGCGTGGGCCATTGGCCTTTCCGGCTTATGTGCGGTGCATTGCCTGACGAGCGCGATTCTGATCGGGCTGCTCTCCTCCTTTGCCGATGTGCTTGAAGCGCCGATTATTCATGAAGTCGGTCTGGTAGTTGCCATGCTCCTCGGCGCCGTGGCGCTCGGCACCGGCGCGCATCGTCATGGGATGATGCTGCCGGTCGCGGTCGGTTCGCTTGGCATTGGCGTGATGGCGGGCGCGCTCAGCCTGCCGCATGGCTGGTCCGGCGAGACTGCCTATACGCTGCTGGGCGTGGCGCTACTGGCGCTGGCCCATCACCTCAACCGCACTGGCCTGAGCGCGCATGGCCACGATGCTGCCGGTGCGCATACGCTCGCGACGGTCTAATCGATACAATTTAACGGTTGCGGCTCAACGCTGAGCCGGACCACCGCGATGATCGAGCAGATGCGGTCCCGCATCCGCCACGCTCGCGCAACCGGTCAGCGCGAGACCGGCGCGCAATTCCTGCGCCATCTGCCCGAGCATTCGAAAGACGCCATCCTGCCCGCCAGCGGCAAGAGCGAAGGCCCAGGGACGACCGATCATCACGCCCTTGGCGCCCAGCGCCAGCATCCGCAGCACATCAAGGCCATTGCGAATCCCGCCATCCACCAGCACGCTGAGCTGATCTCCCACAGCATCGACAATGTCAGGCAGTGCTTCGGCTGTGCCGACGGTCGCATCGAGCTGACGCCCGCCATGATTTGAAACGACAAGGCCATTGGCGCCGAGCTGCGCGACGTTACGGGCATCGTCCGGGTCCATGATGCCCTTGAGCACCAGCGTGCCTTCCCAATGATTGCGGATAAACTCCAGATCCTTCCAGGTGACGGACGGATCGAAATTCTGGCCGCTCCATTTGAGGAAATCGTTGAGCTTTAGATTGCCGTTCATCAGCGGCACGAGATTGCCCAGCGTGTGCGGGCGTCCATGCACGCCGACATCCCAGGCCCAGCCGGGATGCTTGAGGATTTCCATCCAGCGCCGCATTTGCCCCGCCATGCCCGGCGGACCGGAGAGACCCGAGCGCTGATCGCGCCAGCGTGGGCCAGGCACTGGCAAGTCGACGGTCATGAACAGCGTGTTGCAGCCCAGCGCCTTCACTTGCGCAAGCAGATCCATCACGAAGCCGCGATCCTTCGCCATGTAGAGCTGGAACCAGAAGGGTAGGCTGGTGGCGCGCGCCACTTCTTCCGCAGAACACAGCGTGACGGTGGAGAGGATCATCGGCACGCCATTGGCCTGCGCCGCGCGGATCGCCTGAATTTCCCCTCGCCGAGCCAATATGCCACCCATGCCGACGGGAGCGAGCATCAATGGCATGGCGAGCTTCTGGCCGAAGAGCGTCGTGGAAAGGTCCGATGCTGAAACATCGTTGAGCACCTTTTGACGCAGTGTCACAGCCCGCACGGCTGCGGCGTTGCGAGCAAGCGCGACCTCGGCGAAGCTGCCGCCATCGACATAATCGAACAGGAAGCGCGGCAAGCGGCGGCGCGCACCTTCGCGCATTTCGTTGAAACCATGGGGC
Source organism: uncultured Sphingobium sp. (assembly GCA_946479185.1). The sequence goes on along the minus strand of CAMLFF010000081.1, from coordinate 963 downwards.
CAGACCATGTCAGCCAACCCTCTGCAAAGAGGAAGAGGCCGGGCGCACTATGTAGCTGGTCATCATCATCCTCTCATTGGCTGCGATCCATCCCGCAGAGCGGTGAAACGCATGACATGGCCGACGATAGCGAGACAGCAGCAGCACCGCTAGCAATCTATCGATCCTTACCACGCCAACATTGCCACGAAGTATTTCCAATAGATTAGTATTTTTTGCTACATTATCGCGCAATGTGAATTGTCGATTATCACCATCGATATCCATTACCTCTAGATTTCAACGACTTATCCGTTTGGCACGCTTAATGCAGTGGGAGAGGCACAGGCGGGGAATGCCTGGGAAATTTCGAGTGAGGGAGACCAACCATGTTCAACAAGATCAGCATCATCGCCACCGCCGCAACGCTCAGCCTTGCCGCACTAACCGCACCGGCATCTGCCGCAGAGGCGCCGAAGAACCTGAAAGAGACCAAGGCGCAGATCATTCAGCGCAATGGTAAGACGCTCTATTGCGTGAAGGAAATGATCACTGGATCGCTCATCCCCAAGCGCACCTGCATGACGGCAACGGAATGGAGCGATGCCGGCGCGCAGATCAAGCTGCCGCAGGACCAGAAGCTCGCTGCCTCGCAGGACTTTGCTTCCAGGAACTGATCGGCGCGTTCCGCCTCCGGAACATTCAGCCAAAAAGAAGCCCGAGGCGCCGCCCGTTCAACCGAACGGACAGCGCACCGGGCTCTTTTTCCATCTATGGCGAGGCTGGTTAGGCCGCGCCCTCCGCCGATGCCGCCTGCTTGGCAAGCGAGCGACGCCGGGCGAGGATGTTCAAAGCCTCGACCAGAGCCGAGAAGGCCATTGCCGCATAAACATAGCCCTTGGGCACGTGCGCGCCAAAGCCTTCTGCGATCAACGTGGTGCCGATGAGCATCAGGAAGCTCAAGGCCAGCATCACGACGGTCGG
>CAMLFF010000080.1 GCA_946479185.1 uncultured Sphingobium sp. | reverse complement strand
GCTTTCTCTTGCCGGTGTCGGGCATCGCCTCCACGGACCATTCCTGAAACTCAGTGACCGGCACAAGGCAGCGGCGATCCGGCGCCTTAAGCGCTGAGAGCCAAAAGTTGCTCGTATAGTTGCGAACGTTGGTGACTGGCCTGCCTTGGAATGGGAATCCCCAATTCATCAATGACAGCACGCGCTGGCCATCATCTTCGCGCACGACATAACCGGGTCGACCAGGCGAGACGTAGTCCTTTTCAATCGTGCCGCCGTAGCGGGGATCGGGCACGGCACCAAAGGTGTTGAGGAAGATGTGCGCATTCTCGCGGAGGCGGTAAAGATTGCACATTCGGAAGGCTCCTTCGCGCGCTCATGGACTCGACGAATATCGAAGCCAGCTATCATGCCTCGGTATCATGTTTGCCATAGCCTAGCGCCGGTGCAACGATGATCTCGCTACCCTCTGGAACATGCCTGATGGAGAGGATGCCGCGCGATGGCGGGTGCTCCAAGCCATTTAGCGAGGTCTTGAAGATCCAGTCTATGTTGGCGGCTTCGGCCTGAAAATCCCACTTCGTCACGCGCTCACTGTCAAAAGTGATGATTGCCTGCCTGATCGCCATGATCAATCGTTCGAATATGTGACCGAGGTGCAGCTGTGTCCAACGAGCGGTTTAAACCTCGCGATGGCGCATGCCCAATTCAATCGCCGCTAAGATCATCTCAGCCGGATCCAGCTTGCTAAGACGCTTCCAGTTCGCGCGGGCCAGCGCCATCACTGTCTGCTCGATCGCCGCTTCCTTCTGAAGCACCAATATTTCCTCATTCATCATCTTGCGCGCGTTCATGGCTTGCCCTCCGTTGTTGAGAACAAAATAGGAACAATGCGGATATGAGGTCAAGCGGGGCCGCTCTCGCTTTATCGCGTTTCGACGTCTGCCATCATGTGCTCGATCGTGGCATCGACAATCGCCGCGCGGTCTTGAGCCGAAAAGCCGAGGAGCTGCCGCATTGCATAGCGGACCTCTGGAGCGTTGGTTGAGGTTTTGTCGAACAGCCCTTCCTGATGGATGCGGGCAACAGCGGCTACCCTGCCCGCGAATCCCACCCACGCTTCCTGCTCATTGGCGCCCGCGTTCATCACGCCGCTACGCCTGATCTTGCGGAACATGGCCCGCTGGCGGATCGATGGGCGGCGAAGCTTGCCTGCACCTGCATTCTGCTCGCCTTCATTCACCGGCAGCCAGCGAATGACCTTGCGCCATTCGAATGAGCGGATGCCGCCCGCCTTCACATCGAACCCGGTGAGCAGCGGCCCTTGCCGTGTCCAGCTGTGCATCAGCACCAAGCGCGCCGCCCCTGCCCCGCCTTCTGGATAGAGGAATTTCACCGTAAAGCCCCCCGGCACCGGCTCCTTGGGCCGTTTGCGCGGCTCGAACCGCGGTCCATCAGGGTTGCGCTGGCGCATGATCCGCTGCTGCTGGCTCGCGCGAAGCGATCGGGACACTGTGCGAAACAGCGAACGCCGCTCGGCGGGTTTCAGCGCATTGAGGAGCCCGCCAACATAGCGCTCCAGCTCGGCCAGATCGTGCGCGCCGATATCCGCCATCAGGGCCCGGGATCCCCACCGAGCAATTCACCGCCGACATAGACGCGGCGAAGCAGAGCGAGGTCGCCAGCATCATCCAGAGCGCCATCCAGCGGCATTTCGTCGATGATCGGCAGTTCTTCGCGCAAAGTCATCTGATGACTGCCATCCTCCTGCTGCAGCACGTCCACGGCCTCGCTCATGGGCAGGGTGATGCTGATGTCCACCGCGCCATTGTCCACGATGTCGATCTCGAAGCGCAGCCGTTCGTCGCCGGTCTCATGATTGAGCAGCGCGGCAGGCTCATGGCGCCGCAACCACATCACGAGCGGCAGGAAAAACGCCGCCGGATCCCCGGTAAAGCCCAGCATGTCGATTTGCAGCAATGCCCGATATTCGAAGCCCAGATTTGGCCCATAGCGCGAGACGAGCCGCCCCCCGGTCAGGTAGATGCTCAGCTTGTCAGGATTCCGGGCCAGTTCGGGCAGCGCTTGCGTGAGGAAGTCCCGCAACAATTGATGTTTCGGCGCTGGCACAGCTCACTCCCAAAGTTTGATGATGTCGAGCGAGTTGGCGGCAGCGCTGGATAGCGCGGGCAAGATGACCAGACGCCCTTCGGGCAGCACCGCGCCGATATCAGCCAGGTCGCGATTGAGTTCATAAGCCTGCTCGACAATGCCGCCTGACCACGCGCCAAGCACGCGCCAGACGATCGCGTCCAGCGTCTCGCCCTGCTGCGCGGTGGCCTGTACGGTGGACATCAGATCAACTCGACAACCGTGCGCCGTTCACCAATGATTGTGCGGATCGCATGGATGGCATTGCGGCGATGATCGTCGGGCGTGAGGGCCTGCACCTCACCCTGCGCAGCGCCGGTCTTGGTCGCGCTAACATCTAGGTGTGTCTCGATCAGATCGGCAGCAGCGAAGGCATGGACCGCCCGGCGCCACAGGATGACAAGGCGGCTCTCTACGGTGGCAGCGTCAACGCCATGCGAGAATGTCGGCGCAGGCACCTGCTCAAGCGTGGTGTGCCCCGCAACCTCCTGTTTCGTGCGCCAGTCAGCCAGATTGTCATCGGCCATGATCATTGCGCCGAGCAGCGCCTCACATACGCGCGGGTGCGTGATCAGCTGATTGCCGATGCGCATGGAATCGCGGAAGCGGTTCACGTCAATGGCGGGCCAGAACGCGCCGCCGCTGATCTCGCTATCCGCCGGGCTGGCCGGGGGTGAAGGCGATGCGATAAAGCCGTTCATGTTGTCTCCGCAAAATATGCGGGGGGTGGGGATCGGAGCCTGAGGTAGCGTCAGACGCGCTCATGCTCTTCACCGCCCCCCGGCGCCGGGGCGCAGCTTGTCAGGCCGTCTCTTCAGACGGCGCGTCGGTCACCTTCGTCAGAAGGCGCTCAATGTCCTTTTTCACGCCCGCATTGCGGTCCAGCGCCAGCGCGCGGCGGAAGCTAGCAAGGGCTTCGCTCAATGCAGCCTGTGGGCCACCGGCAGCGGCGCTTTCCGGCTTTTCGAGGATGAGGGCGTGGATGTGCAGCAGCGCTCGGCCACGCGCCTTGAACAGCTTCGCGCGCACCTGATCGGGCATATCCTGCTTTTCGGTCAACGCGGCGACGCGATCGATGATGTCGAGGCGAAAAGCCTTGCCGTCCCGGTCGGCTGCCAGCGCGGCTTCCGCTATCTCTTCGGCAATCAGCGTAGCGCCCTGCCGCTTCATGTGGCCGGGCATAGCGAGGCCAAAGCGCAGCACATGTTCAGCCAGGTCAAGCCCGCGCTCAAAATCACCGATATCGAGCCGCCAGATCATCATGGTCGCGACGATCTCATCTTGCACGGCGGCACCTGTCTCTGCGCTAGCTTCCAGCGTGGCATCGACATGATGATCATAGGCAAGGATCAACTCGTGCTTTTTGGCGATCTTGCCTTCAACAGACTGGATCTCGCGGAGCTGCGCCAAGTGGCTGCCAAGCTGGGCGAGCAAAAGCTCATATTCGGTAGCTGCCGGGCCATCCTCAAGCCGCGCTGCGGCGATAGGACCGGGGGCAGCCTGTTCCGCTGCCATACGGGCCAGAACCTTCTGCTTGTGGCGGGCGGCGGGACTAATCATGCGGATATTCCTCTTGCTGCGGGGAGGATGGCGCTGCCACCCTCCCCCATCTCACGGCTCATTGCTCGCGGGGTTATCTCAGGCTGCCTTCAGCTCGATATTCTCGATGAGGCAGGCATAATCATGATCCTCGATCACGTAGCTGTCGTTCGAGGACTGAAAATCCTCAATGCGATCCGCGTCGGGCGCGTCCTTGATGTGGCGGCGGCGCCTGCCTTCCTGCTCATAGATCGAAAGATTATCGAAACGGGTGATGAACGCCGTGCCCGCAGGGAAGAATGGCACAGTTGCAGCAGGCAGACCACCAAGACGCTTGGTCGACATGATCACATCGCGAGCAATCTGCTCAGTCGGGTCAATCGCGTCGTTGACCATCGGGAAATATTTATCGTGCAGCAAATCGCGCGAAGTGATGACCACCAGCTCCGTGTCGTCTGCAGCCCAACTTGGCAGCAATTGCCGGGTGGCGTCGTAGATCAGGGCATCGAGCGTCGCGTAATCCGCCGTCGCATGGGAGCCATAGGTCACCTTATCGGCCACAGCACCTTCATCCATCACATGCGCTGGCTTCTGGGTGCGCAGCTTCTGCAGCCAGCCAATGTTCACGTTGTGAAGCGTCGGATTGGCGTCCAAATTGGTCGTTGCAGCCGCGCTCGTGCCATTGAAGCCAATGCGAATATTGTCGAGCGCTTGCCCCTTCACGATCTGGTTCTGAATGCGAACCTCAAAGTCAGCAAACTTGGCCCACATATCAAGCAACGCGTAACGCAGATGCGTGTCATAATTGGTCTGGAAGCACTCATAGCCGAACGAATCGAGGCCAGTGAGCTGACGCGTCTGGCGGCGCGCGTTTCCGCTTGTATCGGTGCGCGAGCTGTTCGGACCGGGAGCACCAAGGCCCAGAACGTCGCCCTTCATATCGGTCACAGGGACAATGTTGATCCGGCTCAGGAAGGCGCTCGATTCCTGCTTTTTGTCGACCAGCTTCTGCTGGATCGAGGGCTCGACGTTAAATTTGGCGGTGGCGTCCGAGACGCCATTGAGGGTGGCGATATTCTCGCAGAACTCGTTAAAACGCTCGCGGGTTTCGTTACGCATGGAAGGCTCCGGTCAAAAGGGGGACGCGCGGATTTCGGTGTGGGTCAGCTCAGCACTCAGCGCGCATAGCGCCGTCGCCACCGCTGGAGAGGGGGCGTGCCTTGAAGCTCGAATGAGGCGTGTTTTCGATCTTCGCGGCCAGCGCATTCTGATCTTCGGTCACCTTGCCGATCTTGGCTTCCAACCCGGTGAACATCTTGCGCATTTCCGAGCCGAAAGTTTCGAACTGAGCGCCCATCTGGGTGGCGAATTGCGCGAGCGGCTGATCGCCCGTTTCTTCCACTTTGGCAGGTGGCGCAGTGATGACCGTCTCGGGCGCTTTGCCGAAACTGTCGAAGAAGCGTTTCATTGAAGCGAAGGCGCCCTGCGCGACATCGGCAGCGCCGCCCTCTTCCTCGAAAGCCAGCTCGAATTCCTCGACCTGCACGAGATTGTCTTTCCGCTTGTCGTCACGGCTGAATTTGAGGACTTCCGTGCCGAGCGAGGCCGGGGAGTCGGTGACAGCGAGGCCGACCAGATAGGCTTTGCCCGTCTTGGCAAAATCAGGCTGAATTTCGATGCTGGAGAACAGCTTCTGCCCAGCCTGATTAAAGGACCGCGCCTGATCGTTCACATCGAACTGGGCGAAGAGCGCGAGGCGCTTTTCGGTCTTGCCGCCAATCTCAAGATCAACCTCTTCCGACTTCACCGCGTCGATCGACCCCCATGCGTTAAATGGCCCATCGGGCGAATATCCCCGCAAATGCTCGCAATTGATCCGAGCGGTGTAGGTGTCGGGCCGATAGCTGTCAGACATCTGCTGGATGTGTGCGCGGGTGATATCGCGGCCATCAACAGTCGCTCCCTCAACGGCAACTCGGAAAAATTTGGTCTTCGCCATTTGGGGCTCCTTGGGCGGCAGGCTTGAACGTTCCCCCATTCGCCCTGCCCGGCCCAATCAAACAACCGCGCGCGCTTGTGAACGAGCCCTTCACAAGTCCGCGCACGCCGCGAAGCCGCGCCGGTGGGGCATCGTCGCTGCAACATGGAGCCGCTCGATCCCCTGCCAGCTGCCGTCATTCCATATGACGCCAAGCGCATTGCCCGCGCCTACTACTGGCGTGGCTGGGGCGTTCGCCAAATTGCGCAGGAGATAGGCCTAAGCCGAACCACGGTGCAGAGCTGGAAAGACCGAGACGGGTGGGACAATGATCCCGTTCTGCGGCGCGTCGAAGACAGCTTGGAAATGCGCCTTAATCAGCTGATTTTCAAAGAGGAAAAATCCGGCCGGGATTTCAAGGAAATTGATCTGCTCGGGCGCCAGATCGAGCGCATGGCGCGCGTGCGCCGCTACAGCGAGCCGGGCGGGCATGAGGGTGACCTCAACGAGAAGGTGGCGAACCGCAACGCCGGGCCGAGAAAGCAAAAGCAGCAACAGAATGTCATCACCCGCGAGGAGTATGACAAGCTCAAGGCTGCATTTCTCGATGGGCTGTTCACCCATCAGGAAACTTGGTGGGCCAATCTCAGCCGCCGCACGCGCTTCCTGCTCAAAAGCCGCCAGATAGGCGCGACCTTCTACTTTGCCCGCGAAGCGCTGATCCGCGCGCTGGAGAGCGCCAACAATCAGATTTTCATCTCAGCGAGCCGGGCGCAGGCCAATATTTTCCGGCAATATATCGTTGAATTCGTCTTTGAGCAGACCGGAAAGATGCTCAAGGGCGACCCGCTCGTGCTGCACCGGGGCTGGGACGATGAGGATGGCGCGCCGAGCCAGCCTGCGACACTCTATTTCCTCGGCACCAATTACCGCACGGCGCAGGGCTATCATGGCGATGTTTACATCGATGAATGCTTCTGGATTTACGGCTTTGAGGCGATCAACAAGGTCGCGTCGGCCATCGCCACGCACAAACGCTACCACAAAACCTATTTCTCGACGCCTTCGACCATTGCCCATGAAGCCCATTCCGTCTGGACTGGCGAGCGCTTCAATCGAAAGCGCGACCGGGCGAGCCAGATCAAGATTGATGTCAGCCACAGCGCGCTGGCGATGGGTGGCACCGGACCCGATCAGATCTGGCGGCACATCGTCACGCTCGATGACGCCATTGCCGGTGGGTTTGACCTTATCGATCGCGATGAGCTGGCGCTGGAATATTCGGTCGACGAGTTCAGCAACCTGTTTGACTGCGAATTTGTCGATGACAGCAAATCCAGCTTCCCGCTCTCGCTGCTGCGGCCCTGCATGGTTGATAGCTGGGATGTGTGGAAAGATTTCCACCCCTACGACCTCATGCCGTTCGGTCATGGCGAGGTATGGATCGGCTATGATCCCGCCGAGAGCGAGGATGGCGACAATGCGAGCTGCGTCGTCGTCGCGCCACCTGCAGGTGGCAAGGGCAAGTTCCGCGTGCTGGAAAAATTCCAGTGGAAGGGCAAGGATTTCGAGGCGCAGGCCGATGAAATCAAGCGGCTTACAAAGCGATACCGCGTTACGGAAATCGCGATCGACAGCACCGGCATGGGCACAGCAGTGCATCAGCTGGTGGTCAAATTCTTCCCGCTGGCGCGCCGCATCGATTATTCACCGCTGGTGAAAACCCAGATGGTGCTGAAGGCGAAAAACGTCTTCGCCAAGCGCCGCATCGAAATCGATGCCGGGTGGAGCGACCTCGCCGCAGCGCTGATGTCGATCCACCCCCAGCTCACCAAGGGCCAGAAGCAAATCACCTATGTGGCACGCCGCAGCGAGGCGACCGGGCATGGCGATCTGGCGTGGGCATTGCTGCACGCCCTTTACTGCGAACCAATGGACGGAACGGCGGCGCGCGGCGCCGGACGAATGGAGATCCTATGAGCAACGAAATGATCGAGACGAACAGCGGCATGCAAATGTTCAGCTTTGGTGATGCTGAGAGCGTGCTGGATCGCCGCGAGCTGCTTGGCTACGTCGAATGCCGCAACGCTGGCAAATGGTACGAACCGCCGCTGCCGCTCACGTCGCTCGCGCGGATCCTGCGCGTCTCAGGCCACCACAGCAGCGCGATCATGGTCAAACGCAACCTGCTGGTGAAGAATTTCAAGCCCAGCAAGCTGCTAAGCCGCAGCGACTTCGGCAAATGGGTGCTGGATTTCCTCGTGATGGGCAACGGCTATCTTGAGCAGGTGACCAACATTGCGAACCGGACGCTGCGGCTCGATCATAGCCTCGCCCTGCACACGCGCCGGGGCCTGAAGGATGGGCAATATTTCTTCCTGCCCAAGGGCACTTGGGGGCGCTGGGGCGCTGTGCATGAGTTTCAGGCAGGTCGAATGTTCCAGTTGATGGAGCCCGATGTCGCGCAGGAAATCTATGGCATGCCGGAATATCTCTCAGCGCTGCAGTCCGGCTTTCTGAACGAAGCCGCGACCCTGTTCCGTCGCCGCTATTATCTGAACGGCAGCCATGCAGGGTTCGTGTTCTACCTTTCCGAAGCAACTATGGACGAAGAGGACGTGAAGGGCGTGCGCACAGCGCTGCAACAGGCGAAAGGCCCTGGCAACTTCCGCAATCTCTTCATCAACGCGCCCAACGGCAAGAAGGACGGCGTGCAGATTATTCCGATTGGCGAAGTCGCCGCCAAAGATAGCTTTCTCGATATCAAAAGCACCACCCGCGATGACATCCTCGCCGCGCACCGCGTGCCGCCTCAGCTGCTCGGCGTCGTGCCGCAGAACAGCGGCGGCTTTGGTGATGTCGGCAAGGCGGCGGACGTGTTCTTTATGAACGAGATCATCCCGCTTCAGATGCGATTTCTAGAACTCAACGACTGGCTTGGCGAAGAGGCCGTAGCCTTCGAAAAATACGAGCCGATTGGCGCTCTCAAACCTTCTCCCGCTGCCTGACAGCGGCGGGGAACGGGCGCTGTAACGCCCGCTCCCAAGGCAACACTCCTTGCCCCCAAGTCGATGGTGCGCGCGCCGTCGACTCACCCGCCAGCCATGCACGGCGGCGGGAACGTTTAGTGAACATTTGCAAGGAGTCGAGTCTGATGAAGTTGGAAGCAGTGCAACCTGTCGCGCCCGTGGCCGCATGGATTGGCGGCAAGCGCAAGCTCGCGAAACGTCTGGTCGCACGGATCAACGCGATAGAGCATGATAGCTATGTAGAGCCGTTCGTCGGCATGGGCGGCGTGTTTCTTCGCCGGGATCAGCGACCACGCTGTGAAGTGATCAATGATTGGTCGGAGGATGTGGCGACACTGTTTCGCGTGATCCAGCGCCACTTCGTGTTCTTCACCGAGATGATCCGCTTTCAGATCAGCTCGCGGAGCAATTTCGAGAAGCTGGTCGCGACGGATCCGGCCACGCTGACCGACCTCGAACGCGCCGCGCGCTTCCTTTATCTCCAACGCCTCGCCTTTGGCGGCAAGGTGAACAGCCGCACCTATGGCGTGTCGGTCGGGCTGCCCGCCCGGTTCGATGTGACAAAGATCGTGCCGATGATCGAGGCCTTGCACGAGCGCCTTTCCAGCGTGACCATTGAGCGCCTGCCTTGGCAGCAGCTCATTACCCGGTGGGACAGGCCCGGCACCCTCTTCTATCTCGATCCGCCCTATCATGGGTGCGAGCGCGACTATGGGCGGGATATGTTCAGCCGCGATCAGTTCGCGGAGATGGCCCAGATCCTTGGCGGCATCAAAGGGCGCTTCATCATGAGCATCAACGATACGCCAGAGATCCGCAGCCTCTTCGCGGCCTTCTCGATCGAAGAGGCCGAGACTAGCTACACGGTCGGGGGGCAGTCGAATGCCAAGGCCGTACGCGAGCTGATCATCACGGGCTAAGCCTGACCAACCATCCGCATCACCAGCGACCGCTGAGCGCCCCGCAGGGCGCTCAGCGCCGCGTCGGGCGCCCCGAAGCGCCTGCGGGCTCGCACGCCCCCTCCCTGCCCATCTGAGGCCAAACCGCACCCAACCCGAAAACCCTTGCCACCTAGGCCGCGCGCGCCGCGCTTAGCTCCCCCCCTCGCCCGCTCGCTTCTTCTATCGCTTTCGACGCAAAGCCTAGGTTGAGACGCAGCCCGGAAATCCGCCGACTGCAGTTGCCATAGCGCCGTGCAGGTTTGACGCACTTGGCCGAGCATCGCGCTATTCTGCGATATCAATAACTTCGCTCAAATTTCTGCCGGTGCTTGGGAGTGAAAACGGGGATGGCCTTACCTGCCTTACCTCATGCGCAAACGCTATATAACCTCCTGTTATTCAACTTGTTTTTTGTAAGATGCGAGACCTTACATCGTCTTACATTTTGACCCCTATTTTCTTACCTCATTGAAATTGCAGTATTTTTATCAATAGATTTGTAAGAATAACATCACCTTACTTGGTAAGGCCGAGGTAAGAAAAATGTAAGGCCAAAATCGGCTGTTTTCCGCCAATGTAAGGTAGGTAAGATTTTTGCCGCGCATACCCTGCACATTTTGTCGGACCGCAAAGCAATTTAGAAATCATGTTCAAATGATCGCATTTCTTGAGCCTGCAGGTTGATTACGCGCCGAGATTGTTTCCCCCACCTGCCAAAATCCGGCGGAAACCCGTGGGAGAATTCGACCCCCAAAAGGGGGAAGGCGTTCTGTTATTAAAAGGAAATTTCGTTTCACGGCTGAAGCACGGGTTCGATTCCCGTAGGGGTCACCATTAAAATCAGTGACTTGGGAAAAACGCCGGGCAAGCCGTTAAACTAGCGTCAAATATACGTTAGTGGACGGAGGCGGATAAAGATGCGTTCAGCTACAATTTGATCCCACTAAATGGCCTCCTTTCTCCCGCATCCTGCTTACGTTTCTAAGTTGGTCGCCGCCCTTACTCCGCCCGCCCACTCTTGATCGCCGGACCTTGTAGCCCGGGCGGCGGAGCATCAACCGCATCAGGATCGCGCCCATGCTGGAGGTCTAGCAGACGCATGATCGGCGTCA
>CAMLFF010000079.1 GCA_946479185.1 uncultured Sphingobium sp. | reverse complement strand
GCCCCGGCATCGTTTACCCGACGCTCACGCTGCTGGCAGACATGGAGCTGATCGCGGAAACCGAGAGCGAAGGCGCGCGCAAGCTGTTCGCCATCACCCCCGCAGGCGAGGCCCATCTGGCCGAGCGCGCAGAGGAAGTGAAGCTCATCATCGCGAGGCTTGAGGGCCTTGGCGAAATGCGTGATCGCTCAAACCGAGGCCCGGTCCGCCGCGCCATCGCCAACCTCAAGGCCGCCATGCATGGCCGTCTCCACAGCGAGACCGTCACGGACGAGCTGCCCCACGACATAGCCGCAATTCTCGATGAAGCCGCCCGCAAGATCGAGCGGCTTTGATCTCACCCAATCAGAAGGATTTGAAACCTTGAGCAAAGCAATCGCCAAAGTGCCGACCACGAGCGGCAGCCGCTACCTCCAGCAATTGTGCAAACATTGGAGCCACAACCTGACCGTGGAATTCACCCCCGAGCGCGGCACGGTCGTCTTCCCCAAGGACGCCCGCGGCGCAGACTGGCCCGCCGACGCGCTGGTGACGATGGAAGCGCAGGCGGAAACGCTGAACGTGACCATCGACGCCAGCAGCCCGGAGCATCTGGAAGCGCTAAAGGGCCCAGTCGCGCGTCACCTTGATCGGTTTGCGTTTCGGGAAGCGCCGTTGACGTTTGAGTGGGCGGACGTGTTGTAGAGCAACTGAACGCTGGCTCTTTTCCATTCAGTGCGAATGTTGCCAGCTATCGCAATGCCTGAGTGCAGAAATTTGCTATTTCAGGTGAGCGGACAGCGATGGTTAATTTTCCAAAGGGATCGCAGGTGTGTAAGCCGCTCCAAGTCGAGTTGGTAGCCTAAGTCCGTTAAGGCTAAATCGATTTCAACAATCAATTTTGTAGGATATGCGATGGCTAAATGATCAGTTAGATAAGTATATAGAAATTCGGCATCATCACGATAATTTCTGAATTTCTTTGCTATCTCTAGTTGGTCAGTTACTAAACATCGGTGCAAATTCGGGTCAGTAAATGCGTGAGTATAATTCACATGCTCGCGATATTCCCGTAAGAGAGAATAGGCTTCTTGGGAGTCCTGCGACGTAAACCACTCATGCTTCAAAGCGGTTTGTCTAAGTGAATGCCAATTCCAATGATGGCTCGATTTACCGCCCTTATAAAATATCCCCGTTGAAACATCGAGAAGCATTTCATTGCCGCCGTTAAACGGTATAATCGAGCGAGCCAACATCAGAGTTTTTAGGCAGTAAAACGCCGAGTAGTATAAGCGTATGATGGACCATGAAGACGATCCTTTGCCTATACCGGATATTGCTTCGGCGTAAGAAATGAGCGCAGAGTATGCTGTGTCTATTATTGCTGTGGCGAGATGTGCTCTTATTGTTGGCAAAATCTGCGATGAGATTATGAAGTGACTATACGCAGTTCCATTAGGCTTCCCAGCAAAAGCTTGTTTAGCGAGTCTAGCCGCATCCGACATTAAATGTGGCCTGTGCCTAAATTTTGAAGTCGTGCGCTGCCGTTGCTGGTCGGAAAGCACTAATAAGCCGGTCTCGAACTGCGTTCGCGGCTTCGGTGCCGCCGAGCCCTTTCACATCGACTTGCAAAATTCTAGCCGTCTCTTCGGTATCTAGCGCATCCTTGATCGTGTCGACTTCAAAGGAAGAGCGTCCTTTGCAGTAATCGAACATATGAGTGCGGAAAAATTCGATCGCACCAATGAATCCCGATGCGTAAAGAAAAGCATTCCCTCGATCGTTCCAAGATTTCCCATAAAGCGCCTCGAGCGCTGAAAAATAATTTGAGAAAATCCCTCTTTGCATCTCAAGTTCAGTAATGCCCACCTGTTCCATTATACCTTTGTCGTCTACCATCGGCTTTATTGTGCTGACGGCAGTTGATAAGGCGACACCACCCCGTTGCCGCTCTTGGTTGGGAAGTTTTATCCAAGTGTGATAGGGTTGACCGTCAGAACTAATGTAACTTACGATGTCTCCAGCGCGGACGGCTGCCGGATCCATTAGATCGGACGCCATCACACCGTACAAGTCGAACACTAAACTCTTTGGTGCGGGCCGCTGTTCAGTATTGATTGAGATGAAAATTCTGGCGCTGTTTGGTGTGTCGAGCCCCTCATAAATCGCGACAGGAATCTCATAGTCCGCAGCAAGTGGGTTTTCGGCTATCGCATCCTTTAGCCCTGCAACACGATGCTGTCCGTCCAATATCTGCGCCAACTTCTCTTCATCTGGTATTTCAATTTTATCGTTGTTCGAAACAAGAGGTCCGTTATTCCAATTTAAAACGATTGAGGCTGGAAAATCGCCCATCCTTAACGCAAAGTCTTTTACGCCAGCGATGCGCGCGCCATTTAGAACGCGTTGTACAGCGCCTTCTTTCCTGATCTTTCCGACGGACTGCTGCGTATGCAATCTTTGTCAGCAATCCAGCCGGCAGAGAGGTGAGCTTGAAGGAGTGTTCCTTCTGCTTGACAGTAATGAATGGAAAATCTGGCATAGCACCCCAATGTTCTCTGGCACCTGTGTAAATGGCGTTTGTCGTCACGTCTAGGCATTGAACCGGTTTCAAATTGCAGCAAAGCCACCCCTACCGCGCCAGCTTGCGATAAACCTCCAGCATCGCCGCATTAACCTGCTCCCACTCATAGCCGCTCACCCGCGCGCTACCGGCACGGCCAGCCTCAGCCCTCAGCGCCGGGTCTTCGATCAGACGGGCGATGGCGTCGGCATAGGCGGTCACGTCGAGCGGGGGGACGAGGAAGCCGGTTACGCCTTCCTCCACCAGATCGACCGATCCGGTTGCACGGGCGGCGACCACGGGCACGCCTGCGGCCATCGCCTCGGTCGTTACATTGCCGAATGTCTCGGTGACGGAGGGCATGAAGAAAATGTCCATGCCCGCCACCGCGCGGGCCAGATCATCGCCTGCCTGAAAGCCGGTGAACACCGCTTCCGGCACATGTTTGGCGAACCAACCCCGCGCGGGGCCATCACCAATCACGAGCACGCGGTGACGCACGCCGCGCTGGCGCAATTGCGCGATCACATCGGCAAACACGCCAAGGCCCTTTTCCAGCACCAGCCGCCCGAGGAAGCCGACGGCCACCTCATCATCGCCAATGCCAAGGCTGCGACGCCACGCATCATCCCGCCTGCCGGGGTTGAAACGTTGATGATTGATGCCGCGTGACCAGATGCCGATGGGGCTCGTGACGCCCCATTCGCGCAGCAATTGCGCCATGCTGGGGCTGGGCACCATCACCTGATCGGCGCGATTATAGAAGCGCTTTTGCATCCACACGAGCAGCGGCTCGAGGACGGCGAGGCCATAATAGCGCGGATAGGTCTCAAAGCGCGTGTGCAGCGATGCGATGCAGGGGATGCCCTCACTATGCGCCCAATTGAGCGCGCGATGGCCGAGAAAGTCGGGCGCGGAGACATGCACGATGTTGGGCTTGTAGCGCTTGAGGTCCGCCTTCACGGCGGCGGGAAGTCCGCGCGCGAGGCGATATTCGCCCCGTCCACCCGGCAGACTCCAACTGGGCACGGAGACGAGATCACCCACCGGCGCGAAGGCTGGAGGATCTATCGTGGGCGAATAGACGCGCACCTTGGCGCCCGCTTCCAGAGCTGATCCCATCAGGCGATTGAGCGCCTGATTGGCCCCATCACGGACATAATTATAGTTGCCGCTGAACAGGGCAATACGGAGTTCGCTTTGGCGCATGAGCGCTCCTATAACGAGCGTACCCGATGCGGCAAAGCGAAGTCGCATTTAAGTGACGTATCTGTGGCGGGGATGGCACAGGGCGGGGCGTTTGCGCGCTTGCTGCTGCCCGCGACTGTGTGGCAGGATGCGCTATGACGATGCCACCCTTACCGCTGGATGACCTCACTCTCACACTGGATGCGATGCTGGTCGGCAAGCCTGCCTTGCTCGCGCCGGGCGTGCTCAGCGCTATGGGCAAAGCGCCCGTATCTGGTCCGGTCCACATTGGCTGGCTGGGGCTGGATGGCGATGTGCAGGCGGATCCGCTGCGTCATGGCGGGCATGACAAGGCGGTGCATCTGGTGCCGCGCGAACATTATGATTGGTGGCGCGGGGTGATGGGCGATCATCCGCTGCTCAATTCGCCGGGCGCGTTCGGGGAGAATCTCTCGACACGCGGCGCGACGGAGGCGAGGCTTTGCCTGGGCGATCGGTTCCGCGTGGGGACTGCGCTGCTGGAGATCAGCCATGGGCGCCAGCCATGTTCCAAGCTCAATGCCCGTTTTGACCGCAAGGACGTGCTGGCGCAGGCCGTGGCGAGCGGCCATGTGGGGCTGTATCTTCGCGTGATCGAGCAGGGCGAGGCGCAGGCGGGCGACGACATGGAGCTGACCGAGCGTCCGCTGCCGGATTGGCCGATTGCGCGCGTGTTCATGCTGCTGGTCGGTGGCGGGCATAAGAGCGATCCCGCAGGCGTTGCTGCGCTCGCGGGGATGCCCGTGCTTGCGGATGCCTGGCGGAGCAGGGCGCAGGCGCTTGCCCGCTAACCCGGCTTAGAGCGTTGCTTCGATGTCCCGCGCAGCCTGATCAGGCTCGCTGGCCTGCGTGATCGGGCGACCGATGACGAGGATCGAGGCACCCGCATCCAGCGCCTCGCGCGGCGTCACGGCGCGCTTCTGATCGCCTTTGCTTGCGCCGACTGGACGGACGCCCGGCACGACAAGGTAGCCAGCGGGCCAAAGTTTGCGGGCATGGGCCACTTCTGCGCCGGAGCAGACGATGCCATCCAGCCCCGCCTCCTTGGCGAGCTTGGTCAGCCGCTCGACCTGCGCATGGGAATCGCCGATCACGCCAGTTTCCTCAAGATCGGTCTGGTCGAGGCTGGTCAGCATGGTGACGGCAACGACCTTGGTATGAATGCCCGCCGCAGCCTTGGCATCCTCCAGCATCGCCCGCCCGCCTGCCGCATGGACGGTGAGGATCGTGGGCTCCAACGGATGCAGTGACTGCACGGCCTTGGCTACGGTGTTGGGAATGTCATGCAGCTTGAGATCGAGGAAGATCGGCAAGCCGAACTTGCGCATCTCATGCACGCCATGATGGCCATTGGCGCAGAAAAATTCGAGCCCCAGCTTGATGCCACCGACATGGTTGCGCACCCGCTGCACAATCTCCTGCGCGCGGGTGAGCAGGGGCGTATCGATCGCGATATAGATGATGCTCGTCATATTTTGCCTGGGCTGGTGTCGAAGCTGGAAGCCTCCGGGCGCAATTGCACAGGGCGCACTTCGACTGGCTTTGCGGTGTCGATCTCCGCGGGCGTGATCGTGGCCGGGGCTGCCGGGCTCGGCGCTGGCTGCCCATAAGCTGCCGGCACCGATGCGGCTAAAGCCCGCTCGGCATTGTCCAACCTGCGCCGCATCTGCCATTTCGTCGCCTTGTGAAGCGCCCAGAAAGGCAGCGACCCGGCGAGGAACGCTACGATCACGAGCACCGGAAGCTTGGTTTCCAGCTGGAGGCCGCCCCATAGATTGACGACGACAGGGTTCCAGTTGGCAAAGCTGAAGATCATGATGATGATCGCGAGCACAACCCAGAAAGCGGTTCTCAGGAACTGCATGTCAGTTTTCTCCCGGCTTCAGTCTTAAGCGGACCATAAACAGCCGAGTGCGGCTTGCCTATTGAATAACGCTTAATCGCTGAAGCTCAGTTTGGTGCCCCGAAAACCCGCGTGAAGATCGTGTCGACATGCTTGAGGTGGTAGTCGAGATCGAACAGGGATTCGAGCGCGGAGACCTCAAGGCTACGGGTAACCTCCGGGTCGGCCTTCAGCAGATCGAGCAGCGACAGCGCGCCGTCGGACTGCCACACCTTCATGGCGTTACGCTGGACGAGCGAATAGCTGTCCTCGCGGCTCATGCCCGCTTGTGTGAGCGCAAGCAGCACGCGCTGCGAGTGGATGAGGCCGCCCATGCGGTTCATATTCTTCATCATCCGCTCAGGATAAACGAGCAGCTTGTCGATCACGCCGGTCAGGCGACCCAGCGCGAAATCGAGCGTGATGGTCGCATCCGGGCCGATGAAGCGCTCGACGGATGAGTGGGAGATATCCCGCTCATGCCACAGCGCGACATTCTCCAGCGCGGGCAGGGCGTAAGCGCGCACCATGCGGGCAAGGCCGGTGAGGTTCTCGGTCAGCACCGGGTTGCGCTTGTGCGGCATGGCCGATGAACCCTTCTGGCCGGGCGAGAAATATTCCTCCGCTTCAAGCACTTCGGTGCGCTGCAAGTGGCGCACCTCGACCGAAAGCCGCTCGATGGAGCCGGCGACAACTGCGAGCGTCGCGAAGAACATGGCATGGCGATCGCGCGGGACCACTTGCGTGCTGACCGGCTCCACCGTGAGGCCAAGCTTGGCTGCAACATGCTCTTCCACGCGCGGATCGATGTTGGCGAATGTGCCAACCGCGCCGGAAATCGCGCAGGTGGCGATGTCATCGCGTGCGAACACGAGGCGCGCACGGCAGCGGCTGAATTCCGCGTAAGCCTCGGCCATCTTGAGGCCGAACGTCACGGGCTCGGCATGGATTCCGTGGCTGCGGCCGATGGTTGGGGTGAGCTTATGCTCGAAGGCGCGACGCTTGATTGCTTCGAGCAGGGCGTCGAGGTCGGCAATTAGCAGGTCCGCGGCGCGCACCAGCTGCACATTGAAGCAGGTATCCAGAACATCCGAGCTGGTCATGCCCTGATGCATGAAGCGCGCTTCATCGCCCACTTGCTCGGCAACCCAGGTGAGGAAGGCGATCACATCATGCTTGGTGACGGCTTCGATTGCGTCAATTGCGGCGACGTCGATGGTTGGGTTGGTCGCCCACCAATCCCACAGCGCCTTGGCCGCGCTCTTTGGCACGACGCCAAGCTCGGCCAGTGCATCGGTCGCATGCGCTTCGATCTCGAACCAGATGCGAAAGCGCGCTTCCGGCTCCCAGATCGCGGTCATTTGCGGGCGAGCGTAGCGAGGCACCATGAAGCGGGGTTCCTGATATTAGATGATGGATATGCCGCGCCCCCTAGCAGGGCATGGCGAAAGGGGCAAATGTGCCGACCGGTCTAGCTCAACAGCCCGAGCGCACGGAGCGACCGATGGCCCTGCGCGCCAATGATCACATGATCATGCACCGCCACGCCAAGCGGCTTGAGCGCCTCAATGATCTGCTTGGTGATGGCGATATCCTGACGGCTGGGCTCGGGCACACCGCTCGGGTGATTGTGGACAAGGATGACGCTCGCCGATCCATATTGCAGCACGCGCTTGGCGACTTCCCGCGCATAGATCGCTGCTTCATCGATGGAGCCTTCGCCCATATTATCATCGCGCAGCAACATGTTGCCGCTGTTTAGGTGCAGCACGCGCACCCGCTCGACGGAGAGATAGGCCATGTCGAGCCGCAGATAATCGAGCAGAGCCTGCCAACTGGAGAGGACGGGCTTCTTGCGCACATCATTGCTCAGCATCCGCAGCGCTGCGGCCTGCACGATCTTGAGCGCGGCGACGCTGGTCTCGCCAAGCCCCTCCACCCGCTCCAGCTCGGACCATTCTGCCGTCAGAACACCGCCCAAGCTATCAAAGCGTGTGATGAGCTGTTTCGCGAGCGGCTTCACGTCCCGCCGGGGGATCGCGAGCGCGAGCAGATATTCGATGATTTCATGGTCCAGCAATGCGTCTGGCCCGCCCTCGGCAAGGCGCCTACGCAGGCGACTGCGATGGCCCGTGCCATGATGTGGTTCGACGACTGCGGGCTCGCTCTTGCTCTGGGATGGCGCTTCGCTCATGATTGGCGTAGCTAAGCGCGTGCCCAAGATGCGGCAAGTGCGATGACGCGTTGAGTGATTTTAAGGCGAGGATGAAGCTGAGCAACCTGGCCAAAATTGAAGATGTCGACGATGGTTCGGCGGGCGGCAAAAGCCCCCGTCGCTACAGACGCCTGCGTGTCATTGGCGGCGGATCGGTCGCTGCCATTGCCCTGATTGCTGGCGGGATTTGGCTCGCTAGAGAGCCGATTGCCGATGGTTTTATCGCGCGTGAACTTGCTGCCCGGGGCGTTAAGGGCAGCTATCAGGTCACGAGGATTGGCCCAAAGACGCAGCGGCTTGAGTCGCTCGTCATTGGTGATCCGCGCCAGCCCGATCTGACTGCCCGCCTTGTGGAAATCGACATCGGCTGGGGCTTCACCGGGCCTTATATCGAGGGCGTGCAGGCAAGTGGCGTGCTGCTGCGCGGCGCTTTTCGCGATGGCGCGCTCAATCTTGGGCAAGTCAGCCGTCTGCTTGAGGGCGGCACAGGAAAAGCGCAGCTTCCGCCCTGGACGGTCGCGCTGGAGGATACTCGGGCGGAGATATCCACGCCGCTCGGGCCGATTGTAGCAGCGCTTGATGGGCAAGGGGCGCTACGCTCCGGCTTCAATGGTCGTCTGCGCCTGTCTGCACCATTGCTGCAGTCCGGCGATTGCGGAATGGCGCGGCTGATCGCGCCGCTCACGGTCTCCACATCGGATGAGCGCATATCGCTCAAGGGACTTATGTCCTCGACCGCCTTCCGCTGCGAGGGGCTGGACGTGACGCTCGCCTCGCCGGAGCTCGATATCAATGTCCGCACTGATCTCGCGCTGGAGGACATAGGCGGCGCGATCGGCATGCGGGCGGATGGCGCCGGGCAAGGCGCGCGCAGGCTTTACCAGCTATCGGGCCTCGCGACCTTCAAAGGCGGTGTCGAGGAGCTGCGGGGCAGCATGTCGCTCGCAGCGACGAACGCGCTTGTAGATGGCGTGCAGAGCGATGCGGCGAAGATTGGCGGCAATTTCGCCATTGGCCTCGCCCCGCGCAACCGCGCGCTGGCATGGCAGGGGACGGCGACGCTGGATAATGCCCGGCCTGCAGGCGGCATCGATCTGGCGCGCTATCGCAACATGGGGGCAGATACGCCCGTTGGCCCGCTTATCGGCAAGCTGGTCGGCGCGATCGAGAAGATCGGTCGATCGAACCATATCGAGCTTGGTGGGCAGATCAACATGGTCGGCGATCGCGGCAATGCCCGGCTCGATCGGCTCTCGCTGATAGCGGCAAGCGGCGCGCGGCTGGAAAGCTGGGAGGGCAGCAATGTCCGTATGGATTGGCCCGGCAAATTCCGAGCATCCGGTCGCATAGATATCAGGGGAGGTGGGCTCCCCGAAGGCCGGGTCGATTTCGCGACGAACCCAGGCGGCGGCGTTGCAGGGACTGCCGCGCTGAAGCCGTATAAGAATGGGCGCGCGCAACTGCAGCTCTCGCCAGTCCGCTTCTCGGTCGATGGCGCCGGTCGCGCACAAGTGCGTACGGTGGCGACGCTAGATGGCCCATTGCCGGACGGCATGGTGCGCGGACTCAAGGCCCCGCTCGAGGTTCGTCTGAGCTCGCAGGGGCGCGTCAGCCTTGCAGCGGACTGCATGCCGGTTAGCTGGGCAGCCTTTACGCTATCCGGGCTCACGCTAGATCCCGCGACAGTGCGCGTGTGCGGTGTTGATGATGGCCGCCTCGGCACGGGCGCGCTTGCGCTGGGTGGGCGCTTGGGAAGCAATCCACTCCGTTTTACGGCCGCATCCACGCGCTATTCCATCGGTGACGGCAATTTCGAGCTGATACAGCCGGACGTGAGGATCGGCGAGCCGGACAGCCCGGTGCGGTTGGCGGCAACGTCATTGCAGGGCGCCCTTCGCTCACAGGGTGGGCTGGAAGGCACGATCAAGGAGGGGCAGGGGCGCATCGGGACAGTGCCGCTCGATCTCACGCAGATTGATGGGCGCTGGACGTTCGCCAAGAGCAGACTGGACCTGACCGGCTCGTTGCGCGTGAGCGATACGCAGGCAGAGCCACGCTTCAATCCCGTAACGGGCGATGGCGTGAAGCTCTCACTGCTCGATAACAAGATTCTCGCGACGGCCACGCTTGTGCAACCGCAGCGGAACATCAAGGTTGCCTCGGTCACCATCCGGCATGATCTGTCGAGCGGGGTCGGGCGCGCGGACATCGCGCTGGACAAGCTGCGATTCGGCGATGCGCTGCAGCCCGACGATCTCACGCCCTTAGCGCTCGGCGTCGTGGCGAATGTGAATGGCGTGGTGGAAGGCAAGGGCCAGATCCGCTGGACCGGCAGCGATGTGACGAGCGACGGCACATTCTCCACGCAGGGCACGTCGCTTGCGGCTGCGTTCGGCCCCGTCACCGGCCTCTCCACGACAATGGAGTTCACTGATCTGCTGGGGTTGAGGACAGCACCGGAGCAGGTGGTGACGCTCGACAGCGTGAATCCCGGCATCGATGTGCGGGATGGTACAATCCGCTATCAATTGCTCTCAAGCGAGCAGGCGCGAATCGTCAGCGGGCGCTGGCCTTTTTCCGACGGCGTGCTGGAGCTAATGCCCGCCACGCTGGAGCTTGATTCGCGCAAGGCCCGTAATCTCACATTCCGGGTCGTAGGCATGGATGCAGGCGCGTTCATCAACACGCTGGAGCTGGAAAATATCTCGGCCACCGGCACATTCGATGGTCTGTTGCCGATGGTCTTCGATCAGAATGGCGGGCGAATCGAGGGCGGTTTGCTTGTGGCGCGGCAGCTGGGTAACGCGCCGCTCTATCTCGAATCGACGCAGGGCCTGAACATTCCGTGCGACCCCACGCGCCAGTCCGGGAGGCTCTCCTATGTTGGCGAGGTTTCCAATGC
>CAMLFF010000078.1 GCA_946479185.1 uncultured Sphingobium sp. | reverse complement strand
AGCAATGTGCTGGCGGCAAGCGTCGCGGCGATGCAGGCAGTCCGGATCATTCTCATCGTCAGTCCTATAACAAGCTGCACGCTCCCCAGCTGCCACAGCACTATCCCCAACAGGCAGATAGACGCTCGGGCACCTCCCGGAAACGCGCTTAACCAATAAACAGCGGAGCCATTGATCCATGTCTCACGCAGAGACAGATGGCGCAGAAAAGTTAATATAGCGTCCTCCAGCGCTCAACCGGCGGCGCGAGGCTTGACAGAGCGGCGAGCCTGCCCCAGCCCTTTCGGGCTATGGCCGACCGTTCTCCGCTTGATCGCTTCAAAGATGTCCTCACAGGAGCATCGCGCGCCATCGCGCATGATGCCGAGGTGGAACTCGGTTTCACGGCTGATGCGCCCTATGTTGCGGGCAAGCAGATCAAGGTGCCGACCCCCGCGCGCGGTCTCCCGCCCGAGCAGGTCGCATTGGCCCGTGGCTTTGCCGATAGTTTCGCGCTCAAGATGCGTCATCACAATGCCAATCTCCACGCCCGGCGCGCGCCCGAGGATGCCTCTGCCCGCGCCGTTTATGATGCGGTCGAGACCGTGCGCTACGAGGCGCTCGGCTCAAAACATTATGACGGGATGCGCGCCAACCTGAACGCAGCGCTGGAAATGCGCACGCAGTCGGACCCGATTACGCGCGCCCAATCTGCTCAGGAAGTTCCACTTCAGGGCGCCGTTGCCTTGCTCCTGCGCGAGAAGCTGACAGGCGAAGCGCCACCCGCTGAGGCCATGAAAGGCATCGCCTTTCTGCGCGACTGGATCGACGAAAAGGCGGCCTCGGATTTTGAGGGGCTGGCGCTCTGCCTTGATGACCAGCAGGCCTTTCAGGACAAGGTCCTGTCCATGCTGCAGCATCTGGAGCTGGTGCGCTCCGATGTTCCACCCGAATCATCCGATGAGAATGAGGATGAGCAAGACGGCGATCAGGACCAGCAGCAGGACGATCAGGACGACGACCAGCCTGAAGAGGATGAGCAGTCCAGCGCCGAAACGCGCGGCGAAGATAGTGGTGAGCAGAGCGACGAAGCATCGGAAGAAACCGAGGACGACGCGTCCGATTCGGAGTCCGATGGCGACGGTGATGCGCAGGATGATGAAGGCGCCATGCCGGTGCGTCCCAACCGGCCCTTCTCGGACCTTTCACCGGACTTCAACTACACCGCCTACACGCACAAATATGATGAGGTCGTCACCGCGACGGATCTGTGCGACATGGATGAGCTCATCCGGCTGCGTGGCTTCCTCGATCAGCAGCTTGCGCCCTTCCAGGGCGCCGTCTCTAAGCTGGCGCACCGCCTCGCGCGGCGACTGATGGCGCAGCAAAACCGCAGCTGGGATTTCGATCAGGAAGAGGGGATGCTGGATGCCGCGCGGCTGGCCCGCGTCGTCGTCAGCCCGGCGCACTCGCTCTCTTACAAGATCGAGCGGGAGACCAATTTCCGCGATACGGTCGTGACCCTGCTGATCGACAATTCAGGCTCGATGCGTGGGCGCCCGATCGGCATTGCCGCCATCAGCGCGGATATCATGGCGCGCACGCTCGAGCGCTGCGGCGTGAAGACCGAGGTGCTGGGCTTCACGACTCGGGCATGGAAGGGCGGTCAGAGCCGCGAGCAATGGCTCGCTGCCGGTCGCCCGCCAAAGCCGGGTCGCCTGAACGATCTGCGCCACATCATTTACAAGCAGGCCGATGAGCCATGGCGCCGCGCCAAGGCCAGCCTTGGGCTGATGATGCGCGAGGGGCTGCTCAAGGAGAATATCGACGGCGAGGCGCTGCTCTGGGCGCATAGCCGCCTGATCGCGCGCAATGAAGAGCGGCGGATCCTGATGGTCATTTCGGATGGCGCGCCGGTCGACGACTCGACGCTATCGGTGAACAATGGCACCTATCTGGAGCGGCATTTGCGGCAGGTCATTGACTGGATTGAGACACGCTCGCCTGTCGAGCTCATCGCCATCGGCATCGGGCATGACGTCACGCGCTATTATAAGCGCGCCGTCACGATCATGGATGCCGAGCAACTGGGCGGCGCAATGGTCGAGCAATTGGCGTCGCTTTTCGACACGGACTGACGGCAGGCGCTTCCGGCATTTGAGGCCGGGAGCGCCTGCCATCCAATCACATAATCACTTCAAAGCAGAGCAAGCTTCCTGAATGCGCGTGCAGGCCTTCTTCAGGATTTCCTCTGACGTTGCGTAGCTGACGCGGAAAGCCGGTGCGAGGCCGAACGCCCCGCCATGCACGGCTGCAACGCCATAGCCCTCGAGGAAGTAAGTGATGAGATCTTCGTCGGTCTCGATCTTCTTGCCCTCTGGCGTCACCTTGCCCATGCAAGCGCTCGCGTCTGGATAGACGTAGAATGCGCCTTCGGGAGTTGGGCAGTTGAGGCCCGGCGCATCGTTCAGCATCGCCACGACAAGATCGCGACGGCCTTTGAAGGCAGTGTTCCGCTCAATGAGGAAGTCCTGATCGCCATTCAACGCAGCCGTCGCTGCAGCCTGGCTGATCGAGCAGGGGTTGGAGGTCGACTGCGACTGCAGCTTGGCCATCGCCTTGATGATCCACTGCGGGCCACCGGCATAGCCGATACGCCAGCCGGTCATCGAATAAGCCTTGGACACACCATTCACTGTCAGCGTGCGCTCGTACAGATCGGGGCAGACCTGCGCGATCGTCTTGAACGGCGTCGGTGCATACCAGACATGCTCATACATATCGTCCGTGAGGATCAGCACATGGGGATGGCGGCGCAGCACTTCGCCGAGCGCCAGCAGTTCCGCGCCGGAATAAGCCGCGCCGGTCGGGTTTGATGGCGAGTTCAGCAGCACCCAGCGGGTTTTGGGCGTGATCGCGGCTTCAAGCTGGGCAGGGGTGATCTTGTAAAGCTGATCGGCACCGGCGGAAATGATCACCGGCGTGCCGCCCGCAAAGTTCACGATATCGGGATAGCTCACCCAATAAGGCGCAGGGATGATGACCTCGTCGCCCGCTTCAACCGTCGCCACCAGCGCGTTGAACAGGGTGTGCTTGCCGCCCGAATTGACGCTGATCTGCGCGTTCACATAGCTCAACTCATTGTCGCGCTTGAACTTTGCGGCAATCGCTTCCTTCAGCTCGGCAGTGCCATCGACATTGGTATATTTCGTCTGCCCGTTGCGGATCGCGGTGATCGCGGCATCCTTGACGAAGTCGGGCGTGTCGAAATCAGGCTCGCCTGCCGAGAGTCCGATAATGTCCTTGCCCTCGCGCTTCAGGCCAATGACGCGATCGGTCATGGCGAGTGTGGCACTGGGCTGGATGCGGCCAAGGGCAGCGGACGTCCGGGACATTGGGAGTCTCCTGATAGGCAGGGTGTGGTGCAAAGCATCCGGCGTTGGGCCGGACGGCGCGGTGCATAATGCGCTCAGCCCCGGCGCGCAACCACGCTTGCCGCCACAAGCCCGCGCGCCGCATTGCCGATGAAGAAGCCTTCATCCAGATCATGTGGGCGCAAATCGGCCTCGCGCGCTTCGCCCAGATCGATAAGGCTCTGGCGCAGCACGCCGGGCAACAGTCCGCGCGAGAGGGGCGGCGTCACCAGCATCTCGCCGCGCTCGACGAAGATGTTGGAGAAGCAGCCCTCGGTCAGATAGCCCTGCTCATCGGTCAGCAGCACCTCGAAGGTGCCCCCTTGCTTGAGCGCATCCTGATAATGGCGGCGGTCTGTGGTCTTGTGGCGCATCCGCATATCATCGCCGCTCAGCGCACGGCGGATGATGCTGACCGGCACGATGGCGTCGGGCCAGGGGGAGTGGTCACGTACTTCAATCGCCATCGCGCCGCCGCGCGAAAGCAGCACGCGCACCCGGCGCGGCTCAAGCAGGCTGAAGGTCGCGGCCTGCAATTCATTGAGTAATTTGTGCCGGTCAAACGTGAAACCGAGCACATCTGCGCTCGTCTGCAGTCGCGTCACATGCATGTCGAGCATCGGCAACCCGGCGGATGGATCGAACGCCATCGTCTCGATTAGGTCAAAACGGGGCAGGTCTTCGCTCACGTCACACTACTCCATGCGCGGTGATGAAACGCGCCTTGTCCAAACATTCCTGCCACTCCGCGTCGGGCTGGCTATCCGCTACAATGCCCGATCCAAGGCCCAATATGCCTGCCTGTGCGCCCGATTCCAGCACGAGGGTACGGATGGCGACATTGAAGCGTGCGTTACCGTCCGGGGCAAAATAGCCGATGCTGCCCGTGTAAAGCCCACGACCAAATCGCTCAACTTCGCGGATCACTTCCATCGCCCGCAATTTCGGCGCGCCGGTGATCGACCCGCAAGGAAAAAGCGCCCGCAGCACGTCGACGGGGCCAAGCTCGTCCTGCAAGACGCCCTCCACCACCGAGATCATCTGGTGGACGGTCGGATAGCTTTCCACGTGAAACAATGTCGGCACATGCACGCTGCCCGCCTGTGTCACGCGGGATATGTCGTTCCGCAGCAGGTCGACGATCATGAGATTCTCGGCGCGCTGCTTGGGGTCGGCAGACAACTCCGCGGCGGCGGCGGTATCTTGTTGTGCATCATCCATCCGCCGGGCGGTGCCCTTCATGGGCCGGGTGCTGAGGGTTCCATCCTGTAGCGCAAAGAAGCTCTCAGGCGAGAAAGACAGGATGTGGCGCCCATCATGGCGAATCAACGCGCCATAGCCAGCGGCGGCATGAGGGCGGACCATTGCGTAGGCGGCGAGGGGATTCCCAGTGATGGCGACGCTCGCAGGGAAGGTGAGGTTCGCCTGATAAATATCACCGGCTTGAATATAATCGAGCACGGTCCTTATCGCGGTCTCATACTCTGCGCGCGTGATGAGCGGTGCAACTGGGCCAATCATGGCCTCGCTCGCTGGAGGAAGCAGAGCAGGAACTGCGTCGTGAGCAATGCTGGCTGGCGGGTCGAAAAGACCGAACCACAGCAGTGGGCCGACATCGCCTTCGCGCAGCGCAAGTCCGCCCGTGCGCGGCTCGAACGCATGGCTCGCTGCGTAGCCAATATAGCCCGCCACATGATGACCCGCCGCCACCGCAGCCTCAATCCGGCCAAGGGCTGGCAGCACATCCTCAAGCCGGTCCGCGCTGATAATCCCCACAGGATCGTGGAACAGCAGTGCGCTGCCCGAACCTGTCGGGCTGGCGTCATCCAGCAAGATGAAAGGCTTGTCGGCCTCGGGCGGGAGCGCAGCGTGCGTCATGGCGCTCTATTGGCAGCGCAGGGCGCGCAAGACCAGCCTTTGAGGCGCATTATCGCCACCCGCGTTTCACCATTTCGCGCATGTGATTTCGGCACCTGTGATTTCGCTGTCACAGTCGCTGCCAAATCCGCAAAACTGCGTCCTTATCGGGCACTTTGGGGCGCTTTAACCGTAATTGCCATTAGCGCGTCAACGCATTGGTTCATATGGCGCGGCGAGCGCATTCGCGTTCGCAGGTGGGGGCATATGATGTCGAGCTATGGCAGGATTGCAGGCGCAACGTTGGTTGCCCTTTTAGCGCTGATCGCCGCCACGATGCTGGGTACGGTGCCCGAAGCTGCGCGTTGGGCTTTGCTGATCTGCACCCTTGGATTTGTCGGCGCGACCCTGCGGCTGCGGCGGATCGATTCCAACCTGTAAAATCAGCGTTTAATCGAACAGAGAGCTGACCGAGCTTTCATCCGCAATACGGCGAATGGCCTCGCCAAGCAGCGGCGCCATCGGCAGCTGACGGATGCGCGTTGAGGCGGCAACGGCCTCCGTCGCCAAAATCGAATCGGTAATCACCAATTCGCGCAATTGTGATCCCTCGACGCGCGCAACAGCGCCACCCGAGAGTACGCCGTGCGTCACATAAGCGACTACATCGGTCGCGCCCGCCTTTTTGAGCGCCTCGGCAGCGTTGCATAGCGTGCCTGCCGAGTCGACGATATCGTCGATGAGGATGCAGAAGCGTCCCTTCACATCACCGATGATGTTCATCACTTCCGATTCGCCAGCGCGCTCGCGGCGCTTGTCGACAATGGCGAGCGGCGCATTGTCGAGTCGCTTGGCCAGTGCACGGGCACGCACCACGCCGCCGACGTCTGGCGACACGACCATGATATTCTCGTTGGGGAAGCGGGCCTGGATGTCCGCCGACATGACTGGCGCACCGAAGAGATTGTCGGTCGGGATATCGAAGAAGCCCTGAATCTGCCCGGCATGGAGATCGACCGAGAGCACGCGGTTGGCGCCCGCGACGGTGATCAGATTGGCAACCAGCTTGGCGGAAATCGGCGTGCGCGGCCCGGGTTTGCGGTCCTGACGGGCATAGCCAAAATAGGGGACAACTGCGGTAATCCGCTTGGCCGAGGCGCGCTTGAGCGCATCGATGATGATCAGCAGCTCCATGAGATTGTCGTTCGCGGGGTAGCTGGTCGACTGGACGACGAACACATCCTCGCCGCGCACATTCTCATGGATTTCGACGAACACTTCCTCGTCCGCAAAGCGGCGCACGCTCGCATTGGTGAGCGGCAGCTCGACATAGTCGGCGATTGCGCGCGCGAGCGGCAGATTGCCGTTGCCAGAGATGATCTTCATGAAATGAATGCCCCCGATGGATGGCTGTGTCCGTCGCGGCCCCTCTAGCGAGCAGAAGCGCAGGTGAAAAGGCGCTTGTGACGGTTTGACTACATGGTGAGCTTATCATGCCGCCGCATCGCAAAAGATGGGGTTCTGATTCGACTGCGCTTGTTCTAGAGCGCGAGCGATGACTGACCGCCTCCGCATCGCGCTAGCCCAGCTCAACCAGAGCATGGGCGATCTTGCCGGCAATGCCGCCGCCATGCTGGAATGGCGCGACAAGGCGCGTGCGCAGGGCGCTGACCTCATCGTCTATCCCGAGCTGCAACTCATTGGTTATCCGCCCGAGGATCTCGTCCTCAAGCCGGCCTTGGCCGCGCGTGCGGAAGTGGAGCTGCACAAGCTCGCCGCCGCCACGGCTGATGGCGGCCCGGCCATGCTCGTCGGCACGGTGATTGCAAATCAGGGCCTGCTGTTCAATTGCGCAGCCCTGCTGGATGGCGGCCAGATCGTCGCGATCCGTCAGAAGCGCGAATTGCCCAATTATGGCACCTTCGATGAGAAGCGCCTGTTCGCGCCCGGACCATTGCCTGCGCCGGTCGAGTTTCGCGGCGTCAAGCTTGGCTTGCCGATCTGCGAGGATATCTGGTTCCCCTTCGTCAGCGGCCATCTGGCTGAGCAGGGCGCGGAAATTCTCATTTCCATCAATGGCAGCCCCTATGAGGTCGCCAAGGATGATTTCCGCATCGGCGGTGTCTGCAAGCAGCGGATCGAGGAAACGGGCCTGCCGATCCTCTATCTCAACCGCGTCGGCGGGCAGGATGAGCTGGTGTTCGATGGCGCATCCTTCATCCTCAACGTCGATGGCGATATCGCCCATATGCTCCCCGATTGGGAAGAAGCCCTGGTCGTCACGGATTGGCAATTGGAAGCCGATGGCCGCTGGTTCTGCAAGCAGGGCGAAGTTCATGCGCTCGATGAGCATCCGGCGGATATTTATCAGGCGATGGTGCTCGGCCTGCGCGATTATGTGAACCGCAATCGCTTCCCCGGCGTGGTGCTTGGTCTCTCTGGCGGTATCGATAGCGCGCTGAGCGCTGCCGTGGCGGTTGATGCGCTGGGCGCGAACCGCGTCTGGTGCGTCATGCTCCCATCGCGCTTCACCAGTCAGGAAAGCCTAGATGACGCTGCCGAATGCGCGCGTCTGCTCGGCTGCAAGCTCGACACCATTCCCATTTCGCCAGCCATCGAGGCGTTTGATGAGATGTTGGCCCCTGCGTTCACCGGTCGCAGCCCCGATCTTGCTGAAGAGAATATCCAGTCGCGCATTCGCGGCGTCACCTTGATGGCCCTATCCAACAAGTTCGGCCACATGCTGTTGACCACCGGCAACAAGAGCGAAATGAGCGTCGGCTACGCCACCATCTATGGCGACATGGCAGGCGGCTATTCGGTGCTTAAGGACGCCTACAAGACGACGGTGTTCGACCTCTCCATCTGGCGCAACGCGCACAAGCCGAGCCTGAGCATGGGGCCGGACGGTGCCGTGATGCCCGAGCGCGTCATCACCAAGCCGCCGACCGCAGAGCTGCGCGATAATCAGAAGGATTCGGACAGTCTGCCGCCCTATGAGGTGCTGGACCCCATCCTTTATGGTCTTGTCGAGCAGGAAAAGTCGGTCGATCAGCTCGTCGCCGCAGGCTTTGAGCGCGAGACGGTCAGCCGGATCGAGCGGCTGCTTTATGTCGCTGAATATAAGCGCCGTCAGGCTCCCCCAGGCGTGAAGCTTGGTGGCCGCAATTTCGGGCGCGATCGGCGCTACCCCATCACAAACGCATTTCGCACAGGTTGAGCGCAGCATCATGACCGTCATCACGCGTTTCGCGCCGTCGCCAACCGGCCATCTCCATGTCGGCAATATCCGCGCTGCCCTGCACAATTGGCTTTGGGCGCGCAAAATGGGCGGGCAATGCCTGCTGCGCATCGATGATACCGATGTTGCCCGCAGTGAAGAGCGCTTCGTCGATGGCATCCGTGCCGATCTCGCCTGGCTTGGCCTCCATATGGATAGCGAAGTGCGCCAGTCTGCGCGCTTTGATCTGTATGAGCGGCATTTCCAGGCATTGCGCGCAGCAGGCCGCGTCTATCCCTGCTTTGAGTCGTCACAGGAGCTGGACCTCAAGCGCAAGATCCTGCTCGGACGCGGCTTGCCGCCCGTCTATGATCGCGGCGCACTGAAGCTAAGCGAACAGGAGATTACGGACCGTCAGGCCGCGGGCGATCTGCCGCACTGGCGCTTCAAGCTGGATCATGATGCGCCCATTGAATGGACGGACCTTATTCGTGGCGCCCAGCATTTCGATCCGCACCTGCTCTCCGATCCTGTGATCCGCCGCGCGGATGGCAGCTGGCTCTACATGCTGCCCTCGGTGATCGACGATGTCGATATGGGCGTCACCCATGTGCTGCGCGGGGAGGATCATGTCTCCAACACCGCGACGCAGCTCCAGATGTTCACGGCATTGGGCGCGCCGCTGCCGCATTTCGCGCATATGGCGCTACTGACTGGCGCGGAAGGCAAGCTCTCCAAGCGGCTTGGCGCCGTGGGCGTGGGTGATTTGCGCGAGTCGGGCGTTGAGGCCATCACCATCAGCGCGCTGCTCGCTCGCCTCGGCACCAGCGATCCCGTTGAGCCTGTGGCAGACATGGCGCCATTGATCGAGCGCTTCGATTTCGCGCATTTCGGTCGCGCGCCCGCGCGCTTCTCGGATGATGAACTGTTCGGCCTCAATGCCAAGATCGTTCATGCATTGCCTTATGAGGCCGTTGCGGATCGCCTGCCGCCGCAGATCGATGCGCAGGTCTGGCCCGTGGTGCAATCCAATATCGAGACGGTCGCTCAAGCCGCTGACTGGCTGCCCGTGCTGAGCGGCGAGATTGCGATCCCCGCCTTTTCGCAGGAGGATGCGGACTATCTGGCGCAGGCCCGTCACTTGCTGCCTGATATCGATTTCGCTGCTGATCCCTGGCAGGCGCTGATCAACGCGCTCAAGGCGCAGACCGGGCGCAAGGGCAAGGCCCTGTTTCTGCCCTTGCGACAGGCGCTGACCGGGCTGGATCATGGCCCGGAAATGGCGACGCTGCTGCCGATCCTCGGCAAAGAGCGCGCACTGGCGCGGCTGGGCGCAGCATCCGGTCTAGCCCCTGAAAGCTAAGGCCGCCGCTGAGCCTATCGGCATCAGTCTTCCAAAGCATTATTTCACAAAAGGCGGGCACCTGTGCCTGCCTCAAAACATGCTTGCGCCCTCGATGTAATGTGATAACATATACTCACAACATAAGTAGGAGAGGTGTCATGGCTTTAATGTCGTCTCGTGCATCCACGCCCCGGTCCGGTTACGCCAATGAGCGGTCGCCGGGGGCTCTCGCAGCGTCCCTGTTATTGAATGGCGGCATCCTCACTTTGCTCGTCGCGTTGCCGGCGACGCAGTATCTCATGCCGCCGACGACGCCCACGGACGTGCGGTTCATCCCGCTCGAGCCGCCACCGCCTACGGAGCCTGTGGAAGCTAAACCCTCCGTTCGGGATAAGGCGGAACCCGCCACGGTTGAAACGCAGAGTCAGGACCCGGTCGTGATTCCGTCCATTGTCGACATGGGCTATGGCACCCAACTCGACACTGTGCAGGGGACCATTGATCCGCCCACGGTGCCGTTCGATCCTCCACCACCCACGCCAGTCTTTGAGAAAGCCCAGCCTGATCCACGCTACGCAGAGGCGTTCCGCCCAGCCTATCCGGCAGCGATGCGACGGGAGGGGCTGGAAGGCAGCGTTACCCTTCGCGTGTTCATCGATGAGCGAGGCCGGGTCTCGGCGGTGGAGCAGGTGACCGCGACCCATCCGGCCTTTTTCGAGGAAGCGCGGCGTCAGGCTCTGCGATCCTGGCGTTTTCGCCCGGCGACACGTGATGGCGTCGCCGTTCCCTCCGAACAGCAGCTGACCGTTCGCTTCCAGATGGAGGATTGAAGGTCTGGGCGGCCCGGTATCGCTGGTTTGCGGTGCCGGGCCGACACATGACGCACGCGCCTTTTCAATAGCGTGGTGCGCGCCTATGTTAGCGCCATGCCAATTTTCCCCCGCCCGGTTGCTCCCAAGAGCGCGATTGCTGATCTGCGCGAGATGTTTGCGCCGGAACGGCCGCACCGCTGGCCCATTCTTATACTGTCGATCGTCCTGACCAGCATAT